>JANLHH010000039.1 GCA_024654605.1 Patescibacteria group bacterium
ATTTTTCCGCGTGTATTCGGCATCGGAGCATATTCAGCCTGGGTTTTAACCACTTAGCCGGCGCGGCGCGGAGCAATCCCGCCGCCTTACAAGAGAAAGGATAAGAAATGATCAAAGAGATCACCGCTTACCGTTGCACCTGCGAGAAATGCGGTAACAGTTGGATATCAGAGGATAATCCCCCGGTGAAGTGTACCTTTTCCGGCTGCCGGAGCAAGCTTTGGAACACTCCCGGACCGAGAACAAAAGGTCGTCCAAGAAAGCCGCTCAATAATTCTCCAATGCCTCATTCATCATCATAATTCGCCCTTCGGTATCACGATAAACTCATATCCACAACAACGAATTATCGTTATTCTTGTTGGGGTATTGAGACAAAATTGAGACAGAATGAGACGTTGAGACTAATGTCTGCGTATGTATCCTCTCTTTGTCCATACTCAAAAAACTTACAAAATAATGTAAATAATGCTTGACAAGTAACATTGGATACTATAAATTAGTGTATAGAAAACAAAAGAGACCAAAAAACACGAGAGGAGGTACTACAATGAAACAATGTGAATATTGCGGCGCAGGATTGCGGGAAGACGGCGAGTGTGAGTATTGCTGGAAAGATGCAAGGTGCATGATGAGTATACTTTGTGATGGCGGCACACTCACCGAAGCGGGCAAGAAACTGGTGCGGGCATTACCCGAAAAAGTAAAAATGAAATGGGCCGCATATCGTAAAGGCACAGTTACAATATAAGAGACAGGGGAATAAACCGAATGCGGGAGGGAAGAGATATGAAAGTTTACTTGTACTACCAGACCGCACAGAAAGAAGAGCGCCTTGCAAGTTTCCGCTCTGCCGCTGTGTTCTTTGCAAAGGTGGATATTTCGCGGGGCACATTATTCGCGCCTTTATTTTATGACAGCATCCCGCTTGAGATAACCTCCGTATCATTTTCGGAGAAGTCTATAAGTATTGACGCTGAATACAGAGATACCGAGAGAGGATAATACCACACAGGAGAAAGAGAAGACGAAATCGATGGATCGAGAGATCAGAAACATTATCCGCGACACACTTCTTGCCCGCAATCCGGGCGGATTGTGCAATCTCCGGGATACGAAAGAGAATTGTAGAATATGCGGCTATGACCGCATAGCGGGGAAGAACACATGCGGTTTTTGCGGCGCGACAGAAGCGCAGAGAGTGACGGGGAAACGATGAGAATCCAACGCGACGGAGCAATCAAGGAAACGGCTTTCACGCCGGGACCGTGGAGCGCAGAATATCACATGATTCAAGACGGCGATGGCGGAGATAAATACGCTATTATCCACGCAAACGGGGAAGTTGACCGTATTATTTGTAAAATGCCCACCTGGGTACACAGGCAAGAAGCCGATGCCGCTTTGATTGCCAAATCTCCCGATGCGATAGAAGCCCTTGAAAATTGCCGTATCGCTCTTGTGTTCTATCGTGAATGGATGGCGCGGGAGCATTTGGGAACATCATACCCTTTCGGGATCGACTGTGAGAATGAAGCAAAGCGGATAGTTGACGAAGTTATCGAGTAACCCTTTGAACGGTGACAGGAGCGCCCACAAGGGCGCTTTAAACCTACATCAAAGTATCTTAAGTGTTTGACAAAGGGGAAAGAGATGGGACACAAATTCAAAGCAGGCGATCAAGTTGAATCCGTCCTGAATACCGTTGTAGATTATCGGATTATTGAGTATTTGGGCGGCGGCTGGT
>JANLHH010000043.1 GCA_024654605.1 Patescibacteria group bacterium
CGATACCTCACCTCAGTCGCCTATTGATGCAGTCGTGGAGTCATCAGGTATACCAGAGATGGTGCCTGAAATTCAGATAGCACTCTCCTCTGAAACCTCAAGTGTCTTTGACGTCCCATTCTACTCGCAATTCAACGATATCAGCGCGGTGAAATGGCAAAAGATCGGCTGTGGTATTGCAAGTTTGGCGATGCTTATTGAATATTATAAACCGGGAGAAGTATCGGTCGACGCATTACTCGACGAAGGTATTTCTTCCGGAGCATATCTTAACGGCGCCGGATGGATCCATCGCGGTTTGGCGCTCCTTGCAAATGATCACGGTCTTGATGGTATGAATTACGACCTCTCGTCAAAAAACATGGATTCCGCTTTTGCTCAATTTGAAACTGCGCTAAAGAAAGGTCCGGTCATTGCTTCGGTGTACTATACCTTTGACCCCAAAAGTCCTATTCCTCATCTGGTTGTCGTTAATGGTATCAGTGATGATGTTGTGTATTACAATGATCCATCAGACGCATCGGGTGGAGGATCTATTTCAACCGGCACATTCAAAAAAGCGTGGAAAAAAAGATACATTGAGGTACGGCCTACAACGTAAGCCGGAACACTCCTTATTCGCCGTAATTTGAAATGATGGATCTCCGTATTTACAATACCTCTCTTGAGAGGTATTGTTTATATATGGAAAAGGAAAACAAAAAGATCATACAGATAAGTTTTCTCTCCTCTCTGGGCGTATTGCTCTATGTCACGATCGTTGTGTCAGTAATGCAAAATATAGAAAAACTGGGGAACGTACCGGGCTCGCACTGGGGTCCTGTGATATTTCTCATGCTTTTTGTCTTTTCGGCGTTGGTAACTAGCCTTCTCGTTTTTGGTTATCCTGTGTGGCTGTATATGGAGAACAGAAAAAAAGACGCGGTCACATTGCTCCTTTGCAATGTCGGATGGCTGTTTGTGATGCTCATCCTCGCGTTTATTATTGTGAACATTATAAGTTAAGCGCTTTGGTTATTATTCTAAACAAAAAACCATGAGAATTTTCAGAACATGGACGTTTCAATGGTGGGAGGTAAGTTTGATAAAGATCTGTCTTCTTTCGTTGGGTATCTTGCTGGGTCTGTATTTCTATGATTATCTTATCAGCTTCCTCTGGCTGTGGTGGGTATTATTTGCCGTGACCGCAACCTACTTTGTTGTCCGGTTTATCAAAGAAAAATAAAGAACGGGCGGTTTGACACTGCCGACAGAAAGGAGTAATTTTCAAGTAGGTCTATTACGGGAGAACAAAGATGTGTGACAAACAGGATACTGTACATTGCGATAACGCAGGACAATGCGAAGCGCCAGTCGATGCCCGCGGAATTACCAACTGCATATATTGCGGCAAAGAGTTGCGAGAAAAAAACGGAGAGTGGTTTACCTGGGATGCGGACATGCACAAGTCCCCGAAATCGCAGGGTCCCGTCACATAGATCGCCCAACAGAAATCGTCTGTTTGGGCGATTTCTTTTTTTATACAAACCGCGGCACTTTCACTTCCCTCTTCCGTAAGTAAAAATGACTCCTTCCGGAGTCATTTTTACTTACTTTGCTTTGGGAAGTATCTTGTACATTCCCGTACCGCATACGGAGCATTTGCCTTTGGCGGCAGGGCGGCCGGGCTTGATCTCGGTTTTTTCAACCTCCTTCATTTCCCGTTTTTCCTTGCACTTTACGCAGTACCCGATAATTGTTTCGTTCATATATATTACTCTACACTAAAACGGGTATTTTAGACAGCCCCGGCGGTAAACACGCTATGCGCTTGCCTGCGCGGCCGGACTTTTCAGGCAACAGTCTTTCACCTTCTTCCCTGATCCGCAGGGACATGTTTCATCGGCGACCTCCGCCACAAGATTCGCGCCGCAACACAAATGATACTGTTTCCCGGAGCCGCACGGGCACGGACTGATCAGCTTTCCCACTTTTTCTCTTACTTCTTCAGGTTTCATATGCCTCATATGCCTTGTTATATTGACCTGCTAATGAGCATTATTTTACCATTTTTCGCTATACGGACAAAATATGCCATATCGTCTATTCGGACGATATCTTTTTTTACACAAACCTCGGCACTTTCACTTTCTTCTTTGTTATAATCCAAAGCCTTTTGGAAATAATGGTTCCGTTTTATCGGAAGATTTCCCGTCAGGCGAAAACGGTAATTGGTTGCGGTTTGCGGGCCATGGCAACGGCAGTTTTCCGTCAAATGGTTTTCTACCAAACAATACTGGGGCTACACCGGCGCCTTCAGTACCCGGAAGCCATGCGGCAATGATCGCATCCCACTGCTCCATTTCGTCGGGTAAAAAAAGTGGCCGGCCTGAGACGATAATAACTATTATTTTTTTACTTACTTTTCTCAGTGATGAAATTACCTCAAGGTCTTCCGGGGACAATACCGGATTCTCATTATCTCCCCACCCTTCGGCGTATGGTTTTTC
The DNA here is from genome assembly GCA_024654605.1 of Patescibacteria group bacterium. Taxonomy (GTDB): domain Bacteria; phylum Patescibacteriota; class Minisyncoccia; order Phycocordibacterales; family JANLHH01; genus JANLHH01. Next base: position 2,490 of record JANLHH010000043.1, read on the forward strand.
TCCGACAACGGCGATTCCAACATCAGCCATATTTTCATCAGCTGTAAAACGGGCATTCGCGTCATACACAATCTGTGTATCCGAGCCCGCACTCTCCTCTATGCCTTCAAGTATTGACGTTGCTCCGGGAATCGCATTGCCGTCTATCCCCTGCCATTCTATTGTCCAGGCGCCGCTTTGTTTCCCTGTATTATGCGCGGCGCTCCCAGCCACAAAGATTCGCTTCACATCAGACGAAAGCGGTAATGTTTTATTTTCATTTTTCAAAAGAACCACTGATTTTGATACCGCTTCGCGAGCCAAAGCTCGGTGCTCATCACTACCAATCATTTCAAGACTATTCTCAGATATTTTTTCAAATAGACCGACAGAAAACTTTGCCCGCAATATCCTCACAACCGCGTCATCAATGCGCCCTTTCGATATGTCGCCTTTACGAACCGCCTTTTCAACATTTTTAATGAATGTCTTGTAGTCATAGGGGAGCATCACCATATCTATTCCGGCATTTATTGCCGTAACTACCGCGGCATATTCCCCTCCCGGAATCTCATAGACCCCATACCAGTCAGAAACAACAAAACCCTTAAAACCGAGTTCTTCTTTCAAAATATCGGTAATGAGATATTCATGAGTAGAAATTTTTTGATTCCCCCAACTATTGAGCCCCACCATTACAGAAAACACCCCGGCATCAACGGCCGCCTGAAAGGGAGGAAGATAAAATTCGCGCAAAGTTTTTTCACTGGCTTTCGTTGTACCCTGATCAATTTTGAAATTTTTATTGCTTGAACTTCCCCATTG
>JANLHH010000012.1 GCA_024654605.1 Patescibacteria group bacterium
GGGTTCGGCTGGTAGTCGACGAGGAGGTCCTTCTCGGGGACGTAGATCCAGGTTCCCTCGGCGTTGTAGTACTCGATGACCTCGAGTCCCGCCCCCGCCGGGTTCTCAGAGCTTCCCCGGGTGGGATCCAACACGAGGCCACCGCCAGACCACTGGCCGGCCGGCCGGCCACCGCTCAGGAGCCGCTCCGCGTATTCGGGGAAGATCGCCGCCATCGCCCGGGCCGGTACACGCCGTATCGCCGCCAGGTCCGCCGGTTCGTGGGATGGCCCCCAGTAGCCGGGGTAGATGTCCCAGGGGTCGCGCAGCTCGGCGAAGGGGTAGCGATGCCCGTCGGGGGATTTCCAGTCGCGGATCACCCAGGCGGCGTAGCCATAGCCGATGAGCCAGCGGGCGATGTAGGGGAGCTGCAGGTCGAGTTTGCAGATCTCGTCGTAGTTCTCGACGATCCGTTCCCGCTTCTCGGCCTTCTCCTGCGCAACGTTCTCGTCACGGACCCGTGCTGGGGGGTCGGCGCGCAGGATCGGGGTGTCCGAAAGCTTCTGCGCCAGGTGCTCCATGGCTGAGGCGATCAGGTTGGGGGCGGGGATGTCCGAGCCGATGCCCTTGATCTTGTCGCCCAGCAGTGCCCGCATCCCGTCGGGTCCGCCGTCGAGGACGGCACGGATCCGGGTCCTCTCGGGGAGGGTGGCGGAATGCTGGTTTCTCAGTTCGACGACCCGTTCGACGAGATCAGCGCGGGACAAGTCGCCCTGGGAGGCGATTGGGGCGGTGACACTCACCAGGGGACCTCCGTGATCTCAGAGATCGTGTAGCCCGAGAAGAACGGCTCGTAATCCAATTCGACCTCGTCGGCTTCGAGTTCTCGGGCCCACTGGTCGAGGACCTTGAACGGGAACCATGCCGCCATGAGCATATCGGATTTGCCGCCCCGACCAGCGCGTACCGATGCTGGGGACCATCGCTTCGCCTGGTTGATGAAACCGTCGATGATCACCTGGGTCTCGATGTCGCCGTAGGGCATGTCGACCTTGCGGATCGAGTTGGTGCCACCGGTGTTGGGATCTTCGACGGTGAGGACCGTCTCGTACAGCTCGCCACGCGCCGCTACCCCGTAGCGGGGATCCCACTTGTTGTACCCCTGGGTCTCGTGCGGTTCGATGATGATCCCGTTGGTGGCGCAGTAGGCGCGCAGCATCTCGTCGCGGATGATCGCCTTCTGCCAGCCGACCTCCTCGATGACCCAGCGGCGCAGCTGGTAGCGCTCGAACCATTCCCGGACCTGGGCGCGGGCGCCTTGGATGCCGGCTTCTTCGAGCGTGGCGATGTCGATGACGTAGAGGCGGGTGGTGTCGGGGTCGTATCCCCACAGGAACGCGGCCTGGGTGTTGGTGGGAGCGGGGTCCAAGCCGGCGATGAGCATCAGGTTGGGTGGGTACTCCCCGATGCGCCGTCCGTAGTTCAGACAACGGCGCATCTCGGACTCCGAGTAGGGCAGACCACCCTTCTTCGAGGAGGTGTTCTGATAGATCAGGTGGAAACGGGTGAGCAGTCCCAGGGTTTCGAGCTCACGGCGGCGGCTCATGAACAGCGAATAAGGGAACAGTTCAGGGAACAGCATGCACGAGACATGGGCGTCCTCGTCGTAGGGGTCGAGCTCGCAGGTCGGGGAGTGGGCATAGTCGACGATGGAGTTCCATTCGGGATTCTCCAAGAGGCGTTCACCCATGTCGTCCTCGGCCTGGCGTGATCCGATCGAGAAGATCGCGGTCCGGCTCATCTTGCGGGCGGTGAGTGTCTGACCGAACCAGATCCGATTCTTCTCCTGCTGGTCGGGCGAGTAGTTGCCCTTGAGGTCCTCGAAGTCGTCGACGATGAGGATGTCGAAGTCGCGCGAGTTAAGGGTGCCGCCGGCGCCGACGGCGTGCATGGTCGGGGACTTGCCGCCGATGCCGGTGACGGTGCGGGTAGCGACGGTGAACTTGACCGACGACCATGGCTTGGAGGACCGCCAGTCGGGCC
>JANLHH010000001.1 GCA_024654605.1 Patescibacteria group bacterium
GGGATCCTCATCATACGGGTCTTCGTTGGTTAAGATAATATGACTGCAGTGCCGCGAAGCAACGGTACCCATCTCTGGACGTTTCCATTTGTCCCGGCCACCACCGGTGCCGCCCAATACGCAGATAGTCCGCGAATGCGCGAAAACCTCATATACTTTTTCAAGCGAGTCCGCGGTGTGCGCGTAATCAATGACAACCGTAAAATCCTGCCCTTCATCTACACGTTCCATTCTCCCCGGTATTCCGGAAAATTTTTCCACCGCACGTTTTATCGTATCCACTCCAACACCTTGGCTTTTAGAGAGCGTGGCGGCTGCCAGTATGTTATAGATATTGAATTCCCCTGAGAGTTTTGAGGTCATATGCGTGCCGTCAATGGTGAGTTCCACACCCTCTTTTTTAACGGAATAAGGTTCCGCATTCTTGAGCGAATACGGATATTTTTCTGAAACGCCTACATTAAGAAATTTTTCCCCCTGCGCATCATCCGCATTGGCCACCACCACCTTCCTTTTTTTTGATGAACGCGCGAGCGCGCGAGCAATGGAAAGTTTTGCATCAAGATAGTTTTCAAAAGAACCATGCGACTCAATATGTTCCGGCGTCATGTTGGTGAATACGAGCGCGTCGAGAGCGACAAATTTGTGGCGGAACTGTCTTGCACCTTCCGAAGTAAGCTCAATGATGGCGTATTGACATCGCGCGCCGACCGCTCTTCGCAGAAATTTTTGCAGGAAGAATCTTCCCGGCAGAGTCATTTTATAAGTGTTGTTTTCTGATTCGTTGCCGATCTTAAAACGGAGCGTGGAGGAAAGCGCGGTGGTGTATCCCGCTTCTTCCAACATAGCGCTGATGAGTTCAATGGTACTTGTCTTTCCTTTGGTGCCGGTGACAGCGACCACGATGAGTTTTCGGGAAGGGAAGCGATATATAACCGCACCAAGGAGCGCAAGCGCGTAGTGATACGCGGGCTGGAGCATACTAAAGAGGCCTCGCGGGATAAATTTTTTTATGGTGTACAAAAGTGATTCCATATTTATTTTACACGTTCCCCAGCTGTTTGAGCGCTTCTTTAATCTTCTCACTGGTTCCGACGGTATCTTTACTGATTCCCTTCAACGCATCGCGCGCTTCTTTTACAGAGTATCCGATGGACTGCAATACGGCAACAACATCAGCATCTTCCTTAAGCATTGTCCCGTCGAGAGCGTGCGCTCCTCCCAGTTTATCACGGAGCTCCACGACGATCTTTTCGGCGTTCTTCTTTCCGATACCGGACACTTTCGTCAGGTAAGAGGTGTCCCCCGAAGCTATTGCGTGCTTTATGGTGTCAATTGGTGCGACAGAAAGTATCCCCAGTGCCGATTTTGGCCCAATGCCGGAAATGGTGATGAGCATCTCAAAGAATTCAAGTTCCGGCTGTTCAAGGAATCCATACAGGTCCAAAGAAGTTTCCCGGACCGCTAAATGTGTCCACAGAGAGACCGTATGC
>JANLHH010000006.1 GCA_024654605.1 Patescibacteria group bacterium
CTCCAACAACTGCCGATATGAGTATGATCTTTACGTTTTGATTCATATATTATTGTTTTATCGCTTGTTCAATAATTGATTTGAACTCTCCGTAATTTCTCGGGTTTTGCAATTTTTTGCCATTGAGAAAGAATGTTGGCGTTCCGCTCACCTTAAGAAGGACGCCGCCGTTGTAATCTTCATTTACTTTTTGCTTCACTTCCTTTGAGTCTACATCGCTTTTGAATTGTCCGCTTTCAAGACCGAGCGACTCGGCATATTTCACAAAATTATCAATTGCGTTCTTTTGATTTGACCACTCTTTTTGATTTTCAAAGAGAAGGTCGTGCATCTCCCAAAATTTTCCTTGCACTCCCGCGGCCTCCGCTGCTCGCGCCGCCAGATCGGCGTTCGGGTGGATTTGACGAAGAGGAAATTGTCGGTACACAAAAGCAATATCACTGCCAAACTCCTCCACCAACTGTTTCACCACCGGGTGATACACGCCGCAGGCGGGACATTGAAAGTCGCTGTACTCAACAAGTACGATCTTTGATTCGCTGTTGCCTTTAACCCAATCTGACGAAGAGATACTTAATAGGGCGGAGGGTTCAGAAGGCGTGGAAGTAGTGTTTTTTACTAATCCCCAAACAACCCCTCCGATAAAAACCGCCACAAGAAGCCAAATAGCTACTCGTTTAACTCTCTTCATTCGCTCCCTTCGTATTTGCATGGCAAGCTTTTCTTGCCGTCGCGACTCTATGCTCTCCTTTGGAGATGCTTGTTGATTTTGCTCATCCATAATTATTGCAGTATATCAAATGATGGGGATAACAAACAATGGTGCCTGTCCCCATTATCCATTCACGTGACTGCTAATCTCTTCAGTCCCGTAAATTTTACCATCAAGCCCCACAAGGCTTTTTTGATTACTTTTATTCTACCATTTTGATGCTCCTTGGAACGAGGACTACATTACTCCTTCTGGGTAATCTATCACTATCTTTTTTGCCCTATTTTTTCTCTCTTCTTCTTCATTTAAGATTTGTTGGTTCAAGTCAGCAAGTCTATCAATAAGCTTTGATGCTGTTTTGTAAACTTTCTCAGCTTCTGCATTCATCGACGCGAGACTATATTTTGGATCAAGCAAGTGGTGCACAAACTTGTTTCTAATACTGCTATTATAACTTTTTAAATCTTTGATCAAAGATTTATCATTACAGTATTTGTCTAGTTCAAATATAAGATTACCTAAGGTTGATTTAGAATATGTTTCATCTGTTGTCTCGATGGACAAAATTGTGTCGAACTTACTTAAAGTAAGTCCACCGGAAATGATAAATTGATATGATCGAATCGTTTTTAGGACCAATAACTCTATCGTCTGATTTAATAGCAAAACTATTTCTATATAGTAATGACTGAGGAATAGAAGTTTTATTCTCGGATAAACCTCATCACGAATCTTCAACAGAACTTTATTGTGAAAATCCGTGTGTTTTTTGTATTCCTCTAAATACTTATCGAAGTTTTCTTGTCCTTTTTTATTTAACTTTTTTTGACTCTTTTTCATATCAATATGAGCCTCCTCGGAGTCTGAACCTATCTCAAACTTGCTGAACTCTTGGGATTCGAATTTTACGGATTGCGGCCGGCGCGGATCTCTCCTATATAATAGTCTGCTTGAGCTTTGAACTCCGGATTGAGCGCTGTCGCTTTTTCCAGTTCCGCGATTGCTTTCGTGCGTTCCTCGTTTGCAAGGTATGCCGCGGCGAGTGAAACGTGGAATTGGGCGTTGTCGGTTCCTGCCTCCTGTGCCTTCAGAATTCGCCCTTTCCAGATATTAATGACCGTCTCATAATCTTTCACTGCCACGAACGCCTGAATGAAGCGGTCGTCAGGGACCGCTATGGTTCCGTACACCGGCAACAGGAGCTCTTCTGCGAGATCAAAATTCTTGTTATAGATCGCGATCACCGCGTAAATATCACGCGCGTTTCCGTTCTTTGATTCAATTTCATATGCCGTTTTCATTGTTTCAAGCGCCTTATCATATTGTCCTTTACTGATATATGAATTTACCAACTCAAAATAGGTGGACTGCTTGCCCGGGGAAAGTTCAATAGCTCTCTCCAGATGAGCGATGGCTTCGTCAGGCGCGCCAACAGAATTTAAAAAGGAACCGATCAATATTTCGTAGCGCATGTCCTCCGGCGTTTCTTTGATTTGCTTCTGCATCTCCTCGCGCGCGAGGAGGATCATTTTCTGTTTCATATCTTGAGACGCGTTGGTGGAAGCAATACGTCCCGCGGTTTGCATGAGATGTTCGCGCACTTCGGGAGTACCAAATGAATTATACGCGAGCGCCTTCTTGAAGTATTCAATATTTTTTTCCAGCCCCGCTTCTTGGGGAGTCATGCCTCGGATAAGCGTGCGATTAGTGAGAAAGCCTTTTGCGTTTACCGCGTAGATAAGGATAACCGTTGCGACAAGAACTA
>JANLHH010000027.1 GCA_024654605.1 Patescibacteria group bacterium
AGAGGGAAGGGTCCCCGGTTCGACCCCGGGCCCAAGCACCACAGGAGTACTTCTTGTTTTCTAAGTCGCTTCGCACCTAAGAAAACAATGTCGCACCAACAAATAAAAAACCGTCCCGATCAATCGGGACGGTTTTTTCGTAAGAAAGATTAGAGTCCGAGTAATTCTGAGAGCTTGTCTTTGTCAAAACCAACTACCAACTCATCATTTACGGCAATTACCGGAACGCCCATCTGGCCGCTCTTCTCTATCATTTCACTGCGCTTTTCTACATCGGACGCAACGTTATATTCTGTATATGTTATTTTATTCTCGTCAAAAAATTCTTTTGCCGCCCTGCAGTACGAGCATGTCGGTGTACTGTATATTGTTACATTCTTCATATGCATTTTAAATATTTAGTGTTAATAAATTGCATTATATCACAGCTCACCTATTTGCAAAAAGTTGCCACATACATCCGCATATATCTCCTTATTTTTATGCGGGATACGGGAATCGAACCCGTGTTTCAACCTTGGGAAGGTCGTATTCTACCACTAAACTAATCCCGCGTGTCCAATCCGGTTTCTCACTCCCCACCTGTAAATATATGAAAAAGCGAGCTCCAAAATCCTTCCTTTTGGACGCCATCGTCAATACTCCCCTCGTCGCTCACTACCGGCTCAACGATTATCATTACTTCTTCTCCTTCCTTGGCGACACCAAAACGCTTCCGCAACTCTTCCTCAACACCTCGCTGTGTGTTTAGTCGCTCTATGTCGGCGGAAAGATCACTTTCCCTCTCTTGCAGTTTCCGGAGTTCGTTCAAAACATTCTCTTCGTTCCCTCGTGCTTCGCTGTATTTCTGATAGACATTCCATGTCGCATTCCCCAAAAACAAGACGATAATACCCAATACCAATAGCACTCCTTTTGAGTACATAGCTTTCCGTAATTTCTTTTTTTGCTGAAAGTCTAGCATGGTAAATATCTATTGCATATTATACAGTATGTCTTATACTATACATTTAATACTTATGTTCAACAAAAAACACAAAAAAACCATCAAGGTGATTTGGTCAATTTTGGCCATTTTTATCGCCATTAGCATGGTGCTTCTTTATAGTCCTATCTTTCTTTAAAACTTCGTAAGGTTAACTGTCGTTCCCCCCTCGGATCATCTTCAGGAATACTTCTTGAGGAATGTGCACCTTACCTCCTTGTTTCATCCTTTTCTTTCCCTTTTTTTGTTTTTCAAGCAATTTCATTTTTCGCGTGATGTCTCCCCCGTAAAGTTTTGCCGTCACATCTTTTCGCAGTGCGGAGATCGTCTGAGAAGCAACAATGCGCCCAAGCGCTTTTCCTTGGATCTTTACCACAAATAATTGGCGAGGGAGTACTTTATAGAGACGGTCTACCGCTTCTTTAGCTTCCAAATCGGCACGACGCGAAGACACTACTCGGGAAAATGCCGGCATGACCTCCTCGGCAACCAAAATATCGAGCCGTGCCACATCCGCCTTTCGTGAGTCTATGATCTCATAAGCAAGGGAAGCAAATCCGGAGGAGACGCTTTTCATTTCGTCGAAGAAGTTCCGCATAAGCTCCCGAAGGGGCATTTGCACCTCAAGAGAAACTCGATTATCACCAAACGTTTCTGAATTCCCCGTTTCCGCTTCGTGGTCATGGAGTATCTGCATGATCCCGCCCAAATACGCGCCAGGAGTAATGATGCGTGCCGAAACCCACGGCTCGCGTACTTCTTTGTAGGTTCCGTGATCAGGGAATAAAGCGGGAGAATAAATTATTTTTTTCTTACCATCAGCGTATTCCACTTCGTAGGTGATGGACGGAGTAGCAACCACGAGATCCAGGTCAAATTCCCTTCTTAAGCGCTCAGAAATAATCTCCAGATGAAGCATTCCCAGAAAACCGCACCGAAAACCGCGGCCGAGTGTTCCTGATGTTTCTTCTTCGTACGAAAGTGACGGATCTGATAATTTAAGCTTGCTAAGAGCGCTTCTGAGGAACGGAAAATCATCTTGGCTCTCTGGGTAAATGGACGCCCACACGACGGGTCGCGGATTCATATATCCTGAAAGGGCCGGGAGTGGCGCTTTGGTCAATGTAATCGTATCTCCCACCGAAGCGGCTCCCGCCTTTTTTATTCCCGTCACTATGTAGCCGATCTCTCCCGCGGACAATGAATCTTTCGGGATTGGTGCGGGAGAAAAAATTCCTGTCTCAATCGCTCCAAAACGTTCTTCCGTCTGAATAAGCGTGAGTAAAGATCCTTTAGTGATCATGCCGTCTAATACTCTCACAAAAACAATAACGCCTTTGTGGTTTGAATATTGAAAATCAAAAATAAGCGCTCGCGCGCTGTCTGTCCCCGGAAACGCTTCGTGCGGGGGTGGTATACGCGCTATGACCTCTTTCAAGAGTTTCTCCACTCCTTGTCCGGTCTTGCCGGATACTTCAAAAATAGAGGCTCTGTCGCATTCCAAAAGTTTCGCGACCTCCTCTCCCACTTCTTCCGTGCGTGCGAGAGGTGAATCAATCTTGGAGAGCACGGGAATAATGACGAGTCCCAGCTCGCGTGCCATTGCAAGCACGGTCAGCGTCTGGGCTTGGACGCCCTGCGTAGCATCCACCAAGAGAATGGATCCTTCCACTGCCTTGAGCGCGCGGGACACCTCGTATGAAAAATCAATATGTCCGGGCGTATCAATAAGATTGAGCGTGTATGCTTCTTCGTTTGAGCGGTATTGCATGCGTACCGGCTGCATCTTGATGGTGATGCCGCGCTCGCGCTCAAGGTCCATATTATCCAAGACCTGGTCTTTCATCTTGCGCGCTTCAATCGTACCGGTCAGCTCAAGCATGCGATCTGCAAGTGTTGATTTTCCGTGGTCTATGTGCGCGATAATGGTGAAATTTCTTATATTCTTCATGATATCTACCAAGCATATCATAAATATTCTTGAATTACATGTAAACAAAAACGGTGCGTAATGCACCGTTTAGAAGGTAAGAAAAGCTTCCATAATCACTATTTAAAATGTTTCGGCTAGCGCTTGAACATCGCGTACATCATGTAACGCAAAGCTATAAAAGCAAAAACTAATGCGATGAGGAACAGCACGATACCGCTGTTATAAAGTCTTTCGGAAAAAAACCATGCAGAGGTGGCAATACTGATGATGGACAACAATCCAAACCATATGGCCAATTTGTTTGCATCTTTCGTGTTTTTCACGTCTCCTCCTTGTGGTAAGAACAAAGTACTAGCGCCATTAAAGCACAATATCCACTGGAAGTCAATAACCTCTATTCTACAATTCCTCTTGGTCCGGCGCGATAACCCGCACCTTAAAGAGACGGCGTTTGAGGTTAGCACCCACTTCTTCTATTTCCCTGTTCCCGAGTATCTTGAGAACTATGATGCCGACAATAATACCCAGTACTCCGGCAAAGAGTCCTTGTAAGAAAATACCCCGAAACGTATTAATATCAAACATACTGCCAAACACAGAGAGAAAGCGGTACGCCGCAAAACCCATAATGACCGATGCCGCAAAGATGTGTACGAAGACTCGTTTCAAAGAAAGAGAAAATTCCTTAAAATCTCTGCTGAAAAAGAGCCATAACAAAACGGCATTTACAATCATTCCCGTTGAATATGCAAACGGCAACATGACAATCGCGCTTCCGGGAATGCTATCAATGCGCAAGAGAGACTCCATAAAATAGCGGAACATCTCGTTTGTTTGAAATAGTTTCATGAATACAAACCCTAATATGATGATGAGGAACGATGAAAAAATATTCATGACAAGCGGAATTTTTGTTCTTCCCGCCGCGTAATACCCTCTCACAAACAAAAGTACCAGCGCCTGCGCCAATATGGAAACTGAGAACACAGCGAGTGTTGCCGCCGTAAGACGGGTATCTGACCAATCAAATTCTCCGGAACCTAGAATGGTTCTGACAATCTGCGCGCGAAGAACAATAAAGAGAATGATGGCGGGTGTTGTCCAAAACACAATATGGCGTGTCGCGGCTACGATGTGTTCTGCAAATTTCATCCGCTCTCCATTCGAGAAAAGTCTGGTTAATGTCGGGAAAGCCGCGACAGAATAGGAGACCCCGATAATGGAAAGGGGCACCGACTGAAGATTGAAAGAAAAGTTAAAAACAGCAATAGAGCCTTCCGCCATGTACGAGGCAAGAGCAATAAGTGCGATCAAGGAAATGTGGCTGGATGAAAGAGCGATAGTACGTGGGAGCGACAACATCACCACTCGCTTTATGTCGAAGAAATTCATATGCAATCTAAACCGCGGAACGAGGCCATGTTTCATGACCACGGGAAATTGAACCAATAGGTGTAGAAAGGCTCCAAGAATGACGCCAAGCACTATACCGACAATGCCAAATAGCGGGAAGAAAAAAATAATTCCTATAATAATGCCTAGATTATAAAGAACCGGCGCTCCGGCATATACAAAAAATTTTCGGTACGTTTGGGTGACGGACCCCAAAAGACTTGAGATACCGAGGAGCACCGGTGACACCAATAGTATCCTTGTCAGATCAATAAATATTTTTTTCTCTTCGGGGGAGAATCCGGGAACAATGAAGTTTGCGAGGAACGGTGCCATAAAAAAAGCGATGCTACTCACAAAAAGAATGGTGAGGAAAAAAAAACTGAACACATCGCTCAAGAATATGCGCGCTCTCTCCCCTCCATATTCTGAGTTTGGGTCTATTTTTTCCACCAAAAACGGTATGAGAACCGTAATGGATACGAACGAAGCAATTGAGATATAAATGAAGTCAGGAATACGAAATGCCGCATAATACACATCTAGCGTCGTGCTTGCCCCAAAGGTATGCGCGAGCAATCTGTCGCGGAAAAGCGCGAGTACTTGGGAAAGTAACGCAAAAACACCGAGCAGATATGCTGCTTGGTGGAGCCCTGTAAACTCTTTATTGAAAATGTTTAAAATTCTTTGGACCACAATATATAGTGTTTAGGGTTTTGCGGTTGGTGCCTCTTTTCTGTCTCTTATTTTCTAAGCCGCTTGGCTATTGAATATTAAATACCGATCTCTTTATTCTCCTTTTATTGGCAACGCGTCTCGTTCTTCCGGTAGTGGAAGCGGAGGTGCCACGTCTGTGAATGGCTCTCTGCCTCCACGCAAGTTATTAAGAATCTCCTTCACCTCGCTGTTTTCCGGATTGAGCTCTCCAATGTCTTCAAATTGAGCGATTGCGTCATTCCTTCTCCCTACTTGATCGTAACTTAGTCCTAAGAAATACTTTGCATTCGCATACACGGGGTTAAGCATAACTGCGCGTTCAAGCGCCACAATGGCTCCGCTATAATTTCCGTCTTTATATTTCAGGAACCCAAGCTGGAAGAATACGCCGATATCGTTCGGCGCGATCAAAGACGCGCGCTCTGTAGATTCAATCGCCGCTCTTATGTTTCCTTCCTTTGCTTCAATCTGTGAAAGAAAGAAAATTGCTTGCGCGTAGTCCTGCTTAAGCGTGAGCGATTCCTCTATGCGTGCGCGCGCTTTTTCAATATCGCCGCGGGCAACCTCAAGGCGCGCGAGAGTCAGATAAAGTGCCGGACTCTTGGGATTTTTTTCCAACGCTTTTTCATAAGAAGCAAGCGCGTTATCATACGCGCCTTCAATATTAAGCGGTACCACGGAAGCGTAAACATTCCCGAGCGATTCCCAGTTCAAATAGTTGGTAGCATCCGCCTCGGTTGCCCGCCGGGCATAAGAAATGGCATTGCCGAGCGTATTCTGAAACTGTTCGCGCAATACATCTTCACTGACATCGCTTATGGAAAGAATGTTGCCAAACCGCACGGTTTGCAGTTCGGAAAGCGCGCGGAGATACATGTCATACTCGTAGAGTTCGGTAGCGCGCAACATGGAAGACTCTGTGCTGTTGATATCTCCTCCCACATTAAATGCCGCAATGGCTTTGTTGAACATAAACCCGGAAAGAAACCTTTGCACAAAGAAATATTCCAAGACGGCAGAGGAAACGATCATAACAATCAGAAGTAAGACTGTGATAAAACCAATTCTCGGATTATCAACAACTGATATCTTGTAGTTTCTCTCCAATCCTCCTTTCGTTAACATTGCCACAAATATTCCCGTAAAGAGAAAAGCGAAACTGAGGTTGACGATATTGGGGACATAAAACACCGCCACGATCCATAGATAAGAAGCCGACAAAAAGGAGGAAAAAATAAAATAGTTGATAAGCCTGTCCTTGTGAGGAGTAATAAGCGCCTTCACTCCCGTATACAGAAAAGAGAGCAAGAACAGCACCCATGCAAGAATTCCTGCTATGCCAAGCGTTGTGGCAAAAGTGGGTATCATGCCGATACCAAAAGCAAATCCCGTATCCCAAAAGAGCGTATTATTGATGCCGTCCGGCTTCAAAGAAAACCACTGTTGTTCAAACCTATTCGGACCGCTCCCGAACACCGGGTTCTCGAAAAGCGAACGGGAAGCAATCTCAAGCGTCGCGCCCCACGAAGGCCGCACTTCAACCTGTGAAATACCGAGGCTGGTGCTTAACACATTTCCCAGATTACCCGGTAATAAAAACAAAAGAGAAACGATTGCAACAACAAGAGGAGTGAACGGTATGTGATTGACTGCTACAGGAACATCGCTTGTCACCTCTGCGCGCTTTCTTTCAAACGAGAGACCGTAGACGAGAACTAACACGGAAAAAATTCCCATCAATATCCACGCGAGAGAAAAATTAGCGAGCGTAAGGAAGAACAAGGAGATAAAAAGCAAAACATGAAAGATTATCTTCATACTGCCCCGAAGCGTGAGTAGCTGGAGCGTCACGAGCGAAAACACTCCCGTAAGCCCGAAGAAGAGCGCCATGTCATTATATTTTCCGAAGAGGTTGGAGGCGGAAGAAGTGAATGCGTTAAATGAAAGAAAATCAACACCGAATATGAGCCGCGCGCCTTGATACAGCGCCAATATGAGAGCCGCCACTACAAGAGCCGAGTAGACATGGAGTATCTTGTCCATGTTTTGAAAAAATACGGAGGAAAGAAACATGAGCAGAAATAAAACAAGAAAAACAATGAAAGTTCCTGTTTCGTGACCAAGTCCGAACAATGAAACTTTCACCGCGGGAGAAAGTAAAGATGAAACCAGAAATACTACCACAACACTCGCCGCAGTAAAGAGTACGAAACTCCTCGGAATGTTGAGTACTCCTTCCTTCAGTCGCGCAACAAGCCATAAGAGAAAGGAGAGTGAGACGAATATTGCGAGAAGACCTCCTTTGGCAAAATCAATGGAAACGACATTAGCGGGAAGAAAAAAAATGGGAAGTAAAAACGTTGTAGCGACAAGAAAACCTGAAGAAATGGCATCTAAGAGAAAAAGTGAATTGTTTTGTTTATCCATAATATCTTCCGGTAAAAATTGATGTAGATAATGTGTTTATTATACAAGAATATGAACACCGAGCAAAGCGACAACTTTGTGCACAGTTGCAATTTTAATATCTTGTTGTATAATGTTTGAGTTGTATCGGGCAGTTGCCCCGACATTGTCGGGGAGGAAAGTCCGAACACTCCCCTGTTTTACACAGGGAGAAGGGTAGCGGGTAATTCCCGTCCGGAGCAATCCGAGAGGTGCGAGCAGAGACGCCACACAACGAAAGGCGTGTGGACGCTTCCGTAAGGAGGCGTAGCCGAGCACCATCTGTGTCTCTCTAACAAGAGATAGAGATGGTGCTCGGGTGAAACGGCTAAATCCTTACTCGAGTGCAAGGCCGTGCTCCGTTGTCTTGCAACGGAGAGTGCCGCTTGAGCCACGCAGTAATGCGCGGCCCAGATAAATAACTGTCGCCGAGCACCATTTGCGCGTTTAAATAGTTTTGGTATCAAGACAAATTATTACGTTTTTGTCTTACCAATACTACCTAGTGCCTAAATGGTGCTCGGTACAGAATTCGGCTTATAGATACAACACATAACTATCAAAAACCTCCGCCCTACGGCGGAGGTTTTTGTTTATATTACTAACCTGAAATGAAACTTTAAATCTCACATACTCCGGCAACACAAGCAAGTTCTTTCTTTACTTCAGTAGTATCGGACTTTTCGTAGAGAACGATCTTTGAGAAATCAATCTTACCAAAACGCTTCATCATTTCATCGTATCGCTTCTTGTCGATTGCCTCGTATGGCGCAAGCTGATAGACGTGGTTATCGCGCGGAAGAAATGAAAGACCGCCGATAAGATCCCAATTCTCGTAGAGCCAGTGGGCCACTCCCACCCATTCATTTTCTCCAACTGAGATGGTTATGGAAGGATTGTGTTCGGTATAACTTTGTTTCACTTTTTTCCAGTGGTCAAGCTGATCAAAAGCCGACAAATCATCTTTAAAGATAGAATTTGCGGGCGCTTTGATCGGAAATTCAAGTACATAGGTGTTTGCCGTCTCCATTGACTGTCCAACCTCGGGATAGTACAAGATTCCCTGCTCTTTCATCATGGCGAAAAGCGGATCATGGGCCGCGATGCGTACGCGGCGAATATAATATTCGGAATGTCGTGGATGCATACCCGAAGAAGAATCCACAAGCTGTGAAAGTGTGCCTGAAGGCTTCACTGCGGTAATACACGTCGATTGATTGGTACCAAAACGCTCTGCGTACTTTTTATTCATCTTGATTGTTTCTTCTTTGAGTTTCGCCAACACCTCCGGATCACGCGCCACACTGGAGTCCCACTGCCCTGTGATGGAAACACCGAGTAATCGTTCTTTTTCGCAATTCCCTTTCCATTCTTTTGAGAGGTAAGGGAAATATGTCAACGTTGATTGATAGGTGCCCAAGATGGTGGCAACTCTTATCTTTCGAAGTAAAGATTCTTTGGTATCTTCAGAACGAGCAACGACCTCCGAGAGATTACAAAATTGCTTTGACTGCAGTAGGATCTCGCCACATGGATTAGTACCCACAGACCGCACATCCCCTTTCAGTGCCTTCAAGCGACGTTCGGGGAGCGTTTTATGTAAACTCCCCCTATTGAAGATGCCGCGTTCTCCTGAACCGCTTTTCATAAGCGCGATCCATTCGTCCAAAAATTCCTCATTCGTTGGCTTTTCCATATATACGGCAGAGTTGTTCGCCATAGAGCGTTGAGGCTCCGTCAAGTAGAACTGGCCTTTCTTCGCATCCCGCATCTTCACGTCGTCAAGGTCAGAAAGAGAGATGAGCGCGCTTCTGCGCACACCACCGGCAACGACAACCTCACCGATCTTGCAGATAATATCGTGTACATCAATATTAGAGAGTCTTCTTCCTTGTTTCTTTAATATCTTCGCGCGCGTAAAGGAGAGCACGCTTCGTAGAGGCTCAGGTCCTGAGGATCGGCCGCCCATGGTCTTCAATTTCGCACCCGCCGGACGGAGTTTTGAAAAATCAAAGTCTACGTCTTTGCCCGCAAACCATGTCTTCATGCCATACACGAGTGAATCAGCCCAACCTTCTTTTGTGTCCGGAATAACATGTGTCGGTAATTTTTTGCCGGTCTGAAATTTAATCTGCGGAAGCTGCTGCACATTGTAACTCTCAGCGGCAAATCCGGCACCCGTACCACACATCAAGATGTACATGATCTCTCCAAAATCCTGCAGTTTGGTTGGCGCGATAAACGAACAATTATATGCGCACACATTTGTTCTGCGTGTGGCAGGACCCGCAAACTGAAGCAATCGCATGGATGGCATCGCTTCATGATTGAGAATCGCTTCGCGCACTTCTTTGTACTCTTTGGCGGTGAGTTTGTCACCGAGATTCTCTTTCATAAAATCTACGTAACGATCCACAGTCTCAATCCATGTCTCGCGTCGCCCCTCTTTCTCGATCCATCGCGCATAGGTGCGATAGAAAACAAACTCCGCAAGTTGGTTACGAAAATATTTACTGCTCTCTTCGGTGAGTTTTCGCACGTGCTCGGGAACAGCCACTCCTTCTGCGCGCGCCTGCGCTCTTTTCTCGCGATACAAAATATATGCCTTTGCAGTATCAGCAAAATCCTCCCAGATGAGCTCGCGCTCCACCGTATCTTGAATTTCTTCCACCAAAGGAGTGTAGAGACTGTCTTTGATGTTGGATTTATAAAGGTGGAGTACCACTTTTTCGGCAATCCGATGCGCATCAAATTCGTTTCCTTCTCCGGTAACCTTCATTGCTTTGGCAACAGCGTCGGAAATTCTCGTGATGTCAAAAGAAACAACAGTGCCGTCTCGTTTTTTAACTCTTTTTAAGAGCTTGGTAATATTTTTTGTTGCTTCCGCGCCTTTGACCATATTTTTTGAGTGTCTTCCCCTTACCCCACTACCCGGAAAGGACATAGAGTATTGAACCGACGAGAATTAATTATTAATGAATTTTGTACCCTCATTGTATCGCAAACAGGCAACTAAAAAGAAGTGTGGATAAGTACATAAAAGATAAAAAAAGACGCCTGTAAAGACGTCTCTTCGTTTCACATTGTTCTGTTTGCGTTATTCGCATCGGTTTTTGAAGACATTACCCTTTCTTGTTTTTTGAACCGATCGTCCCCACGGCAATTTGAACCACATTTTGTGTATTCAGATACCGCGAAATGGCACTGTTCACCTGGGCTTGGGTGATCGCGTTGATGAGGGCGGGAAAATGGTCAAGAAAGTGTCTCTCTCTACCCTCTTCTTTGTTGTGCAAAATAATCGCGGCCAGTTCGTGGGTACTCTCAAGACTCACATCAAAAGAACCTATTATGGTTTCTTTGCGTTCACGCAATTCTTTCGCACTTATTCCCTCTCTCGCAAAACGAAAGAGCTCATTGCTCGTTGATTCCTCCCCTTTTTGCAGTAATTCGGGAGCAAAACTTCCGTTGATAAACCAGAACCCGTCAACACCGCTCTCTGTGCCGGAAAGTAGAGAATAAATACTGTATGTTAATCCTTGTCTTTCACGCACTTCCATCATCAATCGCGCGCAAAAATCTCCACCGAGCGCCTGCACGCCAAGCAATAAAGGATAATAATCTGGATGAGTATTGTTAATACCGATGGATTGTCCCATCAATACATTTACGCTTGTCTTGTCGGGAATGAACACTATTTCTTTTTTGCCACGAGATAAAATTTTCCTGCGGTATGGACCGGAAGAAAGTGTGAGCGGAGATTGCCGCCATCCGCTAAAAACGCGGCTCACTTTTTTTTCTACTTCTTTATGGGACACGTCGCCGACAACAACAAGATTGCTTGATCCAAGTCCGTAATTCTTCTTATGAAATTCTTTAAGAGCGCGTACTTTTGTGCGCTTGATCGCTGTTATTAATTCCGGAATACTCAACTGATAATTCGGGTGGTCTTTGGGAAACAAAGATTGAGACAAGGCGATGCTTCCTACTCTTTCCGTGTCTTCTTTCGCAAGCAGAAGCTCTGCGATCATTCGTTTTTGCATGACCGCAAATTCCGCAACTCCAAACTTTGGGGAACGCAACTGCTCGTAGAGAAGCGCGAGTACCTTCTCAATGTCTTTGCTCATACACCTTATCGTAAATTGTACCCTGAATTCACTCAAAGAAAATTGGATAGACGCGCCAAAATGTTCGAGCTCATCATTAATGGCATTTTTATCTTTTTTTATGGTGCCTTGGTCAAGCATCGCCACCACCAAGAGAGCAAGTACGGGATTTTCTTTCGGACTATACATGCGCCCTCCTAAAATACTCCCCGTGATTACGGCAATACCTTCCGCGCTATTTTTCAAGGTAAAAAGGTGCATTCCCGGGACAGGAATACTTTCTTTGATATGCTCGGAGATATGCACTCCTCCTTTATGTAATTGTGTGGCTTGATGTTTCATAAACCCTTTATTTTGCAACAAAATATCCGATCGTGCTTTGATTGTCCGTGAGATACTTCCTTGCAACCTCTTTGATGTGTTTTGCGGTCACCGAGCCGATCTTTGCGGGAAGATTTGTGAAGAATGTCCAATCCCCTATTGCCAGTGCTTCGTTGAGACTTCCCGCCATCGCGTACGACCCGTCCCGGGCAAACAAAATACTTGATTGTAGTTGTGCTTTGGCACGATTGAGCTCAGAAGAACTGATCTCTCCTTGTTTGATCTTTTCATACTCTCGCAAGAGAACGTTCTCTATCTTTTCGTGAGTCGTCCCCGGAGTAAGAAAAACATACGTGATGAATAAACCCGGATCGCGGAATGGGTGCTCGGACACACTTACATCCGTGGCAAGTCCCTTGTCTACCAGAGAGCGGTATAATCTGCTTCCCTTGCTTCCTCCTAACAATTGAGAGAGCACTAAAAGCGCGTGAGTGTCCTCGTGGGCGCCTTCGGGAGTTTTATGCGCAACACCGACAATGTTCGTCTGTCCTTGACGTTCTACTCTGACCCGTCTTTGTCCTTGTTGCCTCGGCTCTTTGGTATACACCTCGGGAATCTCATGCGGCGCGCGTTTGTGTACGCCAAAATATTTTTTCACAAGCACCAAAGTGTTCGTTCTGTCAATGTCACCGATGATCGTAACCGTCGCGTTGTTGGGCCAATAAAAAGTGTCGTAAAATTTTTTTAATCGTTCAATAGAAACATGTTCAATATCCGATCTCCATCCGATAGTCGGATGATGATATGGATGTGCCTGATACGCAGAGGCCCAGATG
>JANLHH010000040.1 GCA_024654605.1 Patescibacteria group bacterium
ATGGATTACAAGCGTGAGATTACTCTCATGGCGCCCCAATGTATTAAGGTGCCGAACCGCGTCGTCGATATGAACTCTCGGACGCGACTAGCCTGTTATCCCCGAGGTAGCTTTTATCCGTTAAGCCCTGACCGCAATCACAGCGAGTCAGGGGATCACTAACACCTGCTTTCGCATCTGTTTGAATAGTCATTCTCACAGTTAAGCCAGCTTATGCGTATGCACTTATAGTCCGATTTCCATCCGGACTAAGCTGACCTTTGCGCCCCTCCGTTACTCTTTAGGAGGGAACCGCCCCAGTTAAACTGACTGCCAAGCACTGTCGTTCGCCTTTTTGGCGGACTAAGATGAAAAAAAATCAAAGAGAGGTGTTGCATTGTCGCCGTGAGGCTCCCTCCTACACTAAACAGTTAATTTCCTTCCATCAATACCTAGCTTCAGTAAAGCTCTCGGGGTCTTTTTGTCCATGTGCAAGTAGGCCGCATCTTCACAGCCATTTCAATTTCGTCGGGTGGCGGTTTAAGACAGTTATTAAATCGTTAGACCTTTCATGCGGGCCGGAACTTACCCGGCAAGGGGCTACGCTACCTTAGAACTCTCAGGGTTAGAGCTGTCGTTCACTGGAGCTTACACCTCGAGCTAACCAAATGAATTGGATCACCCAAAGCGGTTGACTTACCAGTACTGGACAGGCCTCAGCTCCTATATATCCCCTAAAGGGGTTTGCAGGAACCTGTGTTTTTGCTAAACAGTCGTTTAATAAACTTTTGTTGTAACCACGAGGTTAATCGTGGCAGAGCATATCGAAAACTTACGCTCAGCTTTTTTGCCGAATTCCTTAAACTACCTTTTCCCGAATGCCTTGGTGTACTCCACCAGTTCACCTGTGTCGGTTTGTGGTACGAATTGATTTAATAATCCTTTATAGACTTTTCCCGGAGGCTTAAGTCATTCACCTCTCCCGTCTTGCGACAGAATTGCATTAATTAATCGCCTAAATCTTGCGAAATAGATTTATAATTTAGACCTTCATATAGAAGGCGTGACCTATCAAACCTCGTCATCTAAAAAATATAACTCATTAAACCAAGTAGCAGAATATTAACTGCTTGTACATCCCCCGTACCAGACGGTACGCGGTTAGATTCGACTTACCCTCGGATGATTGACATTACCGAGGAAACCTTGAACTTACGGCATTCCGAGTTTTCATCGGAAGATTCACTACTTATGTCAGCATTCTCACTCCTATAATCTCCAGCAGATCTTACAATCTACCTTCACAGTTTATAGGAAGCTCCTCTACCACGTCCACGACTTACATCGGGACATCTCCGTCTTCGGTGGACTCTTTAGCTCCGATCATTTTAGGCGCAAGATCTCCATTCCAATAAATTGGAAATATTCAGGTGAGCTGTTACGCACTCTTTAAAGGGTGGCTGCTTCTGAGCCAACCTACCTGCTGTATTGGAAATCAAACGGCCTTTTCACTTAAAAGTCACTTTAGAACCTTAGACGAGAGTCTGGGCTGTTTCCCTTTCGCCGAAATCCGCTTATCCGGACTCGACTGACTCCCTAGCACTAAATTACACGTATTAGGAGTTTGGTTGATCCCGATCGAAATTAATCTTTCGGGACCATCCAGTAGCTCTACCCCGTGTAACGTTAACTAGAGGCTATACCTAAATATATCTCGAGGAGAACCAGCTATCTCTGTGTTCGATTGGCATATTACCCCTAACCACAAGTCCTCCCATGTCATTTCACCGACAACGGGTTCGGACCTCCTCTCTCCTTTCGGAGAGAATCATCCTGCCCATGGTTAGCTCACACAGTTTCGGGTCTTACGTTTACGATAAAGCCCTGCAAAGCAGGGTAAACGCCCTATTAGGACTCGGTTTCCCTACGTCTTCCCCCAAATATTTCGGGGTTAAACAAACCGTAAACGTAAACTCGCTGACTCATTCTTCAATAGGCACGTGATCACTCGCGCGCTGCGCGAGGATAAATTAACCTAATTAACCTAATGACTAATTAATCTAAAAAATTAGATCAATTAGAGCAATTAGAAATTAGAAATTTAGCCTTGTGCAACGCACAAGCTCTCACTGCTTGTTAGCCAATGGTTTCAGTTTCTATTTCACTCCCATTTCTGGGTTCTTTTCACCTTTCCCTCACGGTACTAGTTCACTATCGGTCAGTTTGAGTATTTAGTCTTGGGTCGTGACCGACCCGGATTCCTACAAGGTTTGCCGTGACTCGTAGTACTTGGGAACAGAATAGGGTTATCTCGGATTTTAAATACAAGGCTATCACTTTCTATGGCCGCTCTTTCCAAAGCGTTTTTTTATCCTCGATAAATCCCACATTATCTGCCCCGCAACCCTCACAACTTGCGTCATGAGTTTAGACTGTGGCCCGTTCGCTCGCCGCTACTAGGGCTATCACTATTGTTTTATTTTCCTTCGGGTACTGAGATGTTTCAGTTCCCCGAGTGCCCCACCCGCGCTACGCGCGAAAATCCAAAATCATAAATACCAAAATCCAAACAAATTTAAAATTTTAAATTCGAAACTTTTAAAATTTATTTGTTGTTTGTAATTTAGTGCTTTGAATTTCCTTGCGTAACGCAGGTTCTCTCTGTTTTCACAGAAAGGGGTTACCCCATTCAGAAACCAACGATTGATAACGTCTATTTAAGGACTCATCGTTGTTTTCGCGCTTAAACACGCGTCTTTCTTCGGCTCAAACTG
>JANLHH010000047.1 GCA_024654605.1 Patescibacteria group bacterium
TTCAAGATACAGCGTCTGGTTGAAATCAACGCTCGTTAAAGGAGTGGAACTTCCCAAAAGGACGCTGAAAAGCCCGTTTGTCACGGTAATCCTGTTGCCCGCGAGGAAGCTCCTGTCATCTTCCCAAATATTGGTACCGCCTGTCTCTGTCGTATAGAGGCGGAACTTCATGTGATAAGTGCCATCGGCAACCGCGACATTACTTGCATTGGTGAGCTTACCCTGATAGTTAATCTCCGGGTTGAATTGCGCAGACAATGGAAGCACATTAAACGCTCCGCTTAACGCCACGATAGTGGCGACGGTACCGATGCGTATGAATATGTTCTTGTAATGTGTTTTCATTGTCTGTCTATTCTTCATCAAAATTAATTGAACCTGACTTCAATTTTGAATGCGGGTTGCTTGAGGTAAACTCGCCCTACGAGCCTCTCTGCCCCTTGCTTTGCCCCTTGTAAACAACTTCCTCATGGCAACAAGGAGCGCAAGCAAGATCAGCGCAAGCAAGATAAGAGGAAGTAAGTTAGTGAGATACTTTCTTCTGTCCGCCACGGTATTGCCTATGTACGGATCAAAGGGGACTTGCGCCACGAAGCTTCCGGATAATTTTTTTACGCTTTGATTTTTGAAGTCCAAGATAGCGATGCCAAACTGATATGTCGCGCTTTTCTTGAGCGGGGCGATCGTTGCCTCATAAGCACTCTTGTTGTTATTAATTCTGAGCAAAAAGGCGAATACTTTTTCCGGGTCTTCCGGGTCTTGCAGGGTAATACCGATAGTTTTCAGCACCTCGGGCACCTTGTCGTAATCAAGGGAGATCGTAAGATTTTCGTTGCCGTCAATCACAACTGTTCCGTCAGAGAAAAGGAGTTTCTTTCCGTTCTGGATGAATTTAAAATCCAAAACAGTGAGTTTTTCAAATTCAGGATAACTGTCGGGTGAGGAAGGGAAACCGTCAAAAGGCAATTCGGGTGGCAATAGTACACCTCCTTCTCCTACTATTCGCGCGCTCACGACCGCGCCTGAAGAATAGTTGCCGTCAGTGTCTCTCGCAAA
>JANLHH010000048.1 GCA_024654605.1 Patescibacteria group bacterium
ATTTACATCAAGCATAAAAATGTGATTATACGGTTAAAATAAAATAATTGTTAAAATATACACTGTTTTTCGGAGAATGGCAACCCCTAGAGTGTGCCCTCTTGCGAAATTTAACGGCTATAGAACTCTACAACGGACGCAAGATCAAACAGATTATCTGACTTCTCCATTCTGGGAGCTCCTTTCATCTCGCCCTTCAGTACGTCGGGACTAAATGAAAGCCATGTGGGATAGGTTTGTTTGGCAAGCTTTGAACCAAGCTCTATAAATAATTTACTCTGCTTACTGTTGTCTCGTATCCCCAACTCATCTCCTGTTTTTAACCGATATGAGGGAATAGTCACTCTCCTCCCGTTTACCGTAATATGGCCGTGTGACACCATTTGCCGAGCAAGAGGACGTGATGCGGCGATACCGAGTCTAAAGATGACATTATCCAATCGCGACTCAAGACGTTCATAGAGCATTTCCGCCGGATTGGTACCGGCATGCGATGTTGCTTCTTTCACATAACGGGAGAACTGTTCTTCTCGAAGACCATACATATTGCGAACTTTTTGTTTCTCGCGAAGTTGGCGTCCATATTCCGTTAACTGAGAACGGTGTTTGCGTTCTGAGTCAAGTTTTCCGGGAGCATACGGTTTCTTGTTGAAAACACATTTAGGAGTAAAGCACTTCTCCCCTTTAAGGAAAAGTTTCTCGCCCGCTCTTCTGCATATTTTGCATTTGCTGTGTCCTGTTGGCATACGTTTTATCTTATCTCAATTATACTTTCTCTAAACTAAACGCGGCGTGGTTTCTTTGGTTTTGGACCATTGTGCGGCACCGGTGTCTTATCCACTATTGCAGAAATATCAATACCCTTGCTGGAAAATGCTCTTACTGCCGATTCTCTTCCTGATCCTACGCCGCGTATAATAACATTAACCTCTTGTACGCCCATCATCACCGCTTTTTCCCCGATCAATTCTCCTATTTTTGCGGCTGCAAAAGGTGTTCCCTTCTTTGCACCCTTAAATCCAAGAGCTCCGCTGGAAGACCATGTGAGCGCATTGCCGTTTTTATCGGAAAGAAGCACTTTGGTGTTGTTGTAAGTTGCTTGTACATGTAAGGTACCGGCAATGACCTTCTTTTTACTGGAAACGCCCGAAAGCGCCCGAGATTTTAATCCGGCATCAACACTACCACCTCCTTTTTTTACAATTCGTTTCTTTCCCATAATTTTATTTCTTCTCTACCTTCTTTCTGCCGGAACCCATGGTCTTTCTCACATTACCGCGCATTGT
>JANLHH010000058.1 GCA_024654605.1 Patescibacteria group bacterium
TGTATGTCTATCTGGTACCGTCAGTACTCTCCATAGAAAATAAAACAAACTTTGCGAAAGAGCACCAAGAATTTGTGAGAAAAGACGGATTTGATGAAAATACCATCACACTTTCAAGCTCGGATTATTTTACCAGCCAATCGATTGCAATATTAAAACAGTATCCGCTGTCGCTCTTAAAATCGGCAGTAAACTCTTCTGTCGCTTTCTTTACTCACGACGGCATATTGACGGTTCTCATGTACGCAGGACACACCCCTTCCGCATATTTGTCAAAACCGGCCATCTTCCTTCTCTTTGATTCACCAAGTGAATTCTGGGGGATATTTAAAAAGATGATCACGAGCCCTTTGGTGTTGGTGTTGTTGGGACGGATAATCTGGATTATAATAACTTTCGCCGCCATTTTTGGCGCGGTACGGCTATTGATAGAGAAAAAGCTTGGTATCCTTGGAATTTTTACTCTTTTCCTTATCGCGTATTTTGCGGCCACTACGGCGATTAATGGCCTTGGCGTGAACGCGCGGTTTCGCATGCCGGTAAACCTCTTTATCTTTATGTTCGCGTCCTACGGATGCTTCAGTGCGATAAATTATATAAAAATTTTTACCACCAAAAAACGACTTTCTGAATCCCTATGAAAAAATTATCCGTAATTATTCCGTGTTATAACGAATCCAAGACAATTCGTGAGTTGGTCAAACAGGTTGAAGACGCTCCAACCCCGGGCTGGGAGAAAGAAATAATTATTGTAGATGACTGTTCTCGCGACGGCACACGAGACATACTCAAAGGATACGAATCCCGCATGAAAGTCATTTATCAGGAGAAAAATGGAGGTAAGGGGACGGCTGTTCAGAGAGGTCTTTCCGAAGCCACAGGGGAATATGCTTTGATTCAAGATGCTGATCTTGAATACAGTCCTGCCGAAATAAAAGACCTGCTTACTCCTATTAATAACGGTTCTGCGGACGTCGTCTACGGCTCGCGCAATTTACACCACGTAAAACGAAATGGTTTTTTCATTTCTCGTTTTGGAGTATGGTTTATCACCAAACTCATTAATGTTTTCTATCGGTTGAAACTTACTGATGTGTGGACATGTTACAAGTTGTTTCCCAGAGAGGCAGGCCCTGATTTTACCGGAGGACACTTTGAGTCAGAGCTTCTTTTTACCGCGGCTTTAGCTCGGCGCGGTTACCGCTTTACCGAAGTTGCAATTTCTCACAACCCGCGGAGCATAGAAGAGGGGAAGAAGATACGTTATCGCGACGGGATGCATGCCATATGGGTAATCATTTTTGACCGACTTTTGCATCTTAAAAAAAAAGAGAAAAGGCAGGCAAAAAATACTAAACAAATAGTCGTTTGCCCCGTATGTAAAGGAGATCTTTCATTTTCTCCGAAAGGGTATGTATGCGCAAAGGATGGGAATTTCCCCGTAGATATGTCCGGTCGGCCATTATTAATAAAAGGGAAAGTGTATCAAGAAGAAGGGAAGAAACACGAGTCCGGAATCAACTGGCTTAAATCTTTTTTAAAACAATTCCCGACTCTCTACTATGGTATCTGGCATCTATTTTGTCCGGTGCTTATGGTTACCAATGGTCCCAGAAAGATACAAAAATTCATTTCTCCCGGAACTTCCATAATTGACGTTGGTTCCGGCCCGGAACGGCTCGGTAGGGAATTTATAAATGTAGATGTATTCCCATTTCCGGAAGTGGATATAGTTGCTGATGCGGCACAATTGCCGTTTCGAGATAATTCAATCGGGGCTTTGGTAAATGAGTCGCTTCTTGAACATGTCGCTCTTCCCGACCTCGTGGCGCGCGAAATGGTAAGAGTTTTGAAGCCTGGGGGCTTTCTCTATGTGAGTGCTCCGTTTATCCACCCCTATCATGCCTCTCCCGATGATTTTAACCGATGGACATCAAGCGGGTTAAGATTTTTATTCCGCGACCTTGAGATTGTTGAAACAGGTGTGCGGTCAGGACCATGGAGTGCGTTGCTCATGTTTCTTGCATACTGGCTTGGTGTGATATTTTCGTTCGGCTCAAAAAAGGCCGCGCCATTCATAGCGCATATCTTCATGCTCGTTTTGGGTCCCCTTAAATATCTGGATCTTATTTTTATG
>JANLHH010000052.1 GCA_024654605.1 Patescibacteria group bacterium
TTACGCTGGGGAATGTTGATGTGCCGAAGGAACAATGGCCTTTGCTGGCAGAGATGATCAAGAGGAGATTATCGGGCCAGCGGGGTATGTTTCTGGACGAGTCGGAGGAGTTGCAAGGGATAACCGAGTCGATTATGGCACGGCTGAGGAGAAAGGGGAAGCTCAAGGCAGAGGAAGCACGGCCAGAGGATATCATAAGGACGAATGTCAATGAGATAAAGGTGGAAGAACCACGGATGCTGGGGCCGGTATTGGCAGCAGAGGAGTATTGGAAGCGGCTTGGGATAACAGAGGCATTGAAGGAATGCGAAATGAGCAAGCAGGAGATAGAGCGGGCGAAGGTGGAGGTGTTTGGGAGATTGATAGCGCCGGCCTGTCTGCGTGCGGTCACGCACAGGCAGGTGAGTGAGAACGCAACGGTTGAATGGGTAAAGAGGACGGCGTTGTGTGACATACCGGGGAATGAAGGGATATCGATAACAAGAGATGATTTGTATCGGGTAAGTGATCGGCTGCTTGAGAACAAGGAGAAGATAGAGGAGTCATTGAGAGAGAAGGAGGAGGGGCTATTCCGGTTAGAAGAAAAGATATATTTATATGACCTGACAAGTAGTTACTTTGAAGGAGAGGCAGAATCAAACGAAAAAGCGAAGTATGGGTATAGCAGAGACGGACGTGGAGATTGTAAGCAGGTGGTAGTGGGGCTGGTGGTAGATGAAGAGGGATTTGTGAAGGGGCATGAGGTCTACGAGGGAGACAGGACGGACATAACGACTTTGAAAGAAACCGTGGAGAGACTCAGGGAGAGGATGAGGAATAAGAACACGGAGCCGACCATAGTGGTGGATCGCGGAATGGTGTCGGAGGAGAATCTTGAGACAATCAAAGAGATGGGGATGAAGTACATAGTTGCAGCAAGGCATTCCGAGAGGGACAGGAAATTTGACGAGTTTGAAGACCTGGAGATGAAAGAGATAGAGACGAGGAGCGGTGGGAAGTTGAAGGTCGTCATGAAGGAGATAGGAGGAGACATCTATGTACTCTGCAAGAGCGATGAGCGGAAGGAGAAGGATAAGGGGATACGAGAGCGGTTTAAGGGACGGATAGAAGAAGCGCTGAGGAAATTAGAAAGGAACATAGAGAGCGGAAGACTCAGGGACATAAAAAAGATAGATCGAAAGATAGGAAGAATCAGGGAGAAATACCAGAGGGCAGCGAGATATTACGAAATAGAGACGAAGCAGTCTCACGGGGTAACAAGCCTGCAGTGGAGAAATATCGGGGAAGATGAAGGGAAATACGATGGGACATATCTGCTGAGGACAAACCGAAAGGATTTAACGGATCAGGAAAGATGGAGCCTTTACGTAACACTGACGAGAGTAGAAAGGGTATTCAGAAATCTCAAGAGCAATCTTGGTTTACGGCCGATCTATCATCAGAAGGAACAGAGGGTAGACGCACATATATTTATTTCAGTGCTTGCATACCATCTCTTGCATGCGATTGAGTACACCTTGAGACAGAAGGGGGAAACAAGGAGTTGGAATACCATCAAGCAGGTATTGCAGACGCATCAAGTGGTGACGGTCGTACTGCCTGATGCGGATGGTATTCATGTA
>JANLHH010000059.1 GCA_024654605.1 Patescibacteria group bacterium
TGCCCAGCACTTCGCTGATGGTTGCCATGGTTGTGATCCTTCTTTTTCGTATAACCACTTTGCGTATGCCAAGTTTCCTTCCAATGAGTAAATATCTAATCCGAGTTTTAAGGCAGCCTCCTCGTGGAAGTATGCGTTAATTTGCATGACACCGATATCTTCCGGGACCACTTCTCCCCTCAATACTTCTCCGTTCTTACTGTATTGCCTAAATCGAGATTCACAGTACGCAATCTCTATCAGGAGAGGCGTGTCTTTGAAATAATCTCTGACGCGCGTTTCTATTGTGGGCGGAATGTTACTTGGATCAAGTGCTTCCCCATCCACGATAGCGTCTGTGATGACGACCGTGTTGGTATATTCCTTTTTATAGAAAGGAACGCGATCTTGATGTGTTGTTCCGTTCGTGAGAAATAATAGCGCAGTCGTTAAGAATTCTATAATAAGCCGTTTTCTAGCCAGTAATCTCAAAAGAAATTTGAGTTGGTACTTTGTTCCCCACCCGGCAAGGGCTTGTTGGAACATTGCACCAAAGGGTACTTCTTGTTCTCTAATTCGCTTTGCTCATAAGAGACCAATGTCGCGTACCAAAGAAAAAACCGGGTCTACCGGTATATTTAAATACTAGCATGTAACAGAGTAATTGTCAATAGTTATACAACGTTTTCTCTGTTTGGCAATAGCTATAATATGGCTTAAAATAATGATATATTATCTAAAAACAGTATCCAATTAATAGAGTGGAACGTAAAGAGTTTTAAACCTTATATGCTCCAAAACCACCTTCTTTCCCCTAACGGACGGGGCATTTCGCATGATCATGCCTTTTTGCCGGGCAATAGTTTCTCCCGTACTCGATCAGGTAGTAGGTAAACGTAAACCACTCCTTTTTGGGTAATATCTGCATGAGGTCTTGCTCTATCTTTTTTGGGTCTTTCTCCGTGGAGAGTCCGAGAAGCCGCGAGAGGCGTATGACATGAGTATCAACCGCGATCCCTTCCACTACGCCATACGCGTTCCCGAGCACCACATTGGCGGTTTTACGCGATACCCCCGGCAAGGTGAGTATTGCTTCCATTGTGTTTGGTATCTTGCCGCCGAACGTTTCCTTTACCAGCTTGGCTGAAGCAAGAATATTCTTTGTTTTGTTTCTGTAAAAACCGGTAGAATAAATATCTTTTTCAAACTCACTGTTTCGCGCATTCACATAGTCATCCAGCTTCTTGTATTTTTTAAAAAGTTTTTCCGTCACCTCGTTCACTTTCTTGTCGGTGCATTGCGCGGAAAGTATCACTGCGACCAACAGTTCCCAGTTATTGGAATACCGCAATGCCATTTTTGCATTGGGGATCAAGCGTTTGAGCTCACGAAGCACTTTTCTCGCTTTTTCTTTGCGTTTTTTCAGTTCTTGCGCGGTTTTGATCATATGGTTTGATACCTGCCCCGGCGCTCTTTGATAAATCCTTCTTTGAGCAGTTCTTCTACGGCGCGTTTCAGCTGCATTTCAGGTATTTTCACTACCGTTTTTAATTGTTGTTTATTAATACTTCCCTTCTCCAGTATTCGTCTTAAAACCATGCCCCGGATTTGCCGGTGTGATCCTTCAAACGCTTTTTGTTTTGTGTAGTGCTTGCTCCGCCTGTTTGGATTTTTCACCTGTTTTCCCAGATGAGTGCCATAGTCAAAGAGCGCGTAATACCACTCGCGAGGATTTTGTGCGTCCATTGTTTTCTCTACAAGCCGTAAAATTTCCCTATCGTGCACGTTATTTTTGCGCGGAAAGAAATGGTGAATGAATATCCGTCTGATATTGGTCTCTATAAAGGGATACGGGATACCGTAGGCAAACGCAAGAATACCGCCGGCTGTGGAAGGTCCTATGCCGGGAAGTCCAAGAAGTTGGTCTATATCCTTTGGTATTTTACCCTTATAAAGCTCCCAAATAGCCTCTGAGGCCCTTTTTAAGGCCCTTGCGCGTCTGTTATAGCCCAACCCCTGCCAAGCCCTTAAAACGTCTGAAAATGGGGCTTTTGCGAGAGTTTTAAGTGTGGGGAATGCTTTGATGAATTCCGGATATTTTAAGAGCACTCGTGATACTTGGGTTTGCTGGAGCATAATTTCAGATACCAAGATCTGGTAGGGATCTCTCGTCTTGCGCCACGGGAGAATGCGTTTGTTCTTCCCGTAGAAATCTCTGATAATTTTTTTGAATTCTTTAATTTTATCGTCTCGCATAGGTACCCATAAGTTCCGCCTGTTTGATTACGTGTCCGGCCATTGCCTCTTCAAGATCTTTTTTTGTGCTTTCTTTCGGCAAGAGAAGTTTAGTATCAAGCGCGTAGAGTTTGAAAAAATAGCGATGGGTACCCGAGTGCGGACACGGGCCTCCAAACCCTCTCTGTCCGAAACTGGTCACACCCTCGATGCTTTCTGAAAATATTTCTCCTTCCCCTATCCCCTTTTGCCCCGACGCGATATTCCAAAGAACCCAGTGCACCCACGTTTTGTTTGGTGCGTCGGGATCATCCATGATAAGCGCGAGTGTTACGGCTTCATCCGGCACATCGGAAAAACGGAGAGGCGGGTTGATGTTTTCCCCGTCACAGGTGTATTTTGTCGGGATTAATTCCCCCTCCAGAAATGCGTCACTTGTGATCTTCATCAATTTTTCGCACGATTAATTATTAAGAGACTGGTGTTGAGTAATAGTATTCTTCATGTGTGCGAGAAGTTTGAACATACTTTCTATTTTTTTTGCCGTGATATTATGAATGTCGTGGTACATTCTTATTTTGTCATATGCAACCTCTATATAGATCGGTTCTTTGTATTCAAGAGTCATTTTAATAAATTCCGGGGTTAATATTTTGAGTACCATCTCTTCATCCTGACTATCGTATCTTCTCACCCATATCGCGTAGGCATAATTAAAGGTTTGACTCTCTGTCCGGAGTTGCTTGAAGTCTACCGCTCCGGCAAATGGATTTTGAGAAATACGGTGTATAAAGCCGGCAATCCCCTTCTTTTGTGAACGAGGGGTGACAAAAAATTTAATATCAAAAAATACGAGCTCCGCATCAGTCTCCGCGGCGATATAGCTTTTCCTGACAGTACCCATTCCGAGATCAAGTTCCGCTTCCTGCACAAAACACTCAATGAATTGCCCCTCCATCTTTCCCCTGATAAAATACCCCTCGTCCTCCCCCTCTTGAGGAGTTCTTAAGGCGGAATCTCTGTCCTCTTCCCTTTGAGCAAGCTCCGTACTTTCAAATAACGGACGGTAGCGCGGTGCTCCGTGCTCATGGTATTCAAGGGAAAAGTTTTGCGCGGCATCACGCATTGCCTTTTGGGTCACAGCGATATCTTGACGAGATGTTATCTCTTTTTTTGAAAGATAAAGACGAACTCCGAATAAAACACCAAGAAGAACGAGCGCGACGCTCCAAAAAATAAATGAGAATGAGTGAAATATAAAAATATAAAGGTAACAGAGCACAAGAACGACAAGGATACCGTTCACATACCGTCTTGTCTTTTCCATGTGAATGATTTTTTTATCCATATTGATAGTATACTCTTTTAACGGTCGTTCCACATGCCAACATGTTTCTCGCGCGCCGCGCGTTCGGCAGATAAGAACAATTGACTTTGTGCCACGTCTGGAGGAAGGGTAAGTACTTTTGCGAGGCCCGACTTGAGCATTTTTTCATTTACCAATGTGTCGTCTACATATACATAACGCAACAAGCGGCCTTCCTTGTCTCCCTCACTCTTGTCTTTAAGAAGCGAAACCTCCTTGTGCAAGATCAGTTTCATAAGCTCCCATTTCGCTTCGTCGTAATATGGCTTACCCTGTGCTGGAGCATCAATACCGATCAAGCGCACTTTTCTGCCGTCTTCTAAAATAAATGTGTCGCCGTCTATTACGGAAAGTACGCGCGTGCGTTCCCCGTTCTTTTGCTCCGTATTTGATCCTAATACACGGCTAAAAGAAAAACTATTTGTGTTGCCAAGAGAGGTGATTGACCAACCAAGCCACGCCATAAAAGAAACGACAATGAATGCTGCAATGAAAGAAAGATGTCTAACGTCCGAGCCGTTTTTCATAAGATATGCATATCATTATCGCATATTTAGCATACCTGTTCAAATAGTTGTGCAAATTTTACATTTTCACGCCTAAACTCTACACTGGGTGTATGCATACTTCATATTCGGCATTGGATACGTTTAAAACATGTCCGCTTAAATATAAATACCAAGAAATTGAGAAGCGAAAAACACCCAAGCGCGTGGAGCAGGTTTTTGGTACCGTGGTGCATTCGGCTTTGAAATACATGTTTTTGCGCGACCCGCTCTACCCCGCTTTAGATGAAGTGATTAATTTTTACACCCAAAAATGGAAAGAGGCGGCGGAAAAGATTGAATGGAAAAACCTTGAACGGAAAGAGGCGCAGGAAAAAATGTATTTTGAAGAAGGAATCAAATTACTGGAAAATTTTTACAAAAAGAACAGTCCGTGGAATTTCAACGCGGTGGAACTTGAAAGCAGATTTCAAATCAATTTGGAAGACACGGATACCGGCACCACACACACCCTCGCCGGCTTTATTGACAGGATTGATAAAGATCCTACAAGTGATGTGTATGAGATCATTGACTATAAAACAGGCAAGAAAATGCCTAGCCAGGAGATGTTGGAAGACGATCTGCAACTGGGGCTTTATAGTATCGCGTTGAAAGATCGCTGGCCCGCACTGCCCGCGAATCGCATACAAACATCGCTCTATTTCCTCAAGCATAATGAAAAAATATCCGCGGTGCATTCAGATGAAAAATTAGAGCGTGCTAAAGGGCGTATTCTGACTATCATCAAAGAGATAGAAAAAAGAATGGAGAGCGGTTTATTTGAACCGACACCGGGACCGCTTTGCAACTGGTGTGGTTTTCGCCCAATTTGTCCCATGTGGTCGCATGAGTATAAAAATAAAGAAGAACGTCAGGCGCCTGACGAAGCGGAGGTCGCACAAGCCATTGCCGAATTTTTTGAAATTAAGCAAACGGAAGAAACGAACAAAAAGCGGCTTGGGCAATTACGTAATATAATTCTCACATACATGGAGAATACCGCTGTGGCGCGCGTATTTGGGAGTCCGGGCTATATCACCAAAAGTGTCGGAGAACGGTTCACCTGGGAGATGAGTCAAGTAAAACCGACCCTCGAACGACTTGGCAAATGGTCAGGTATCCTTGAACCGAACCCAAAGAAATTAGAAGAGCTCCTCCCCACCCTGCCGGACAAAGACCGGGAGGAAATATTATCCGCTCGTGAAAAAAAATCGGTTGTTACACTCAAGCAAACAAAGAAAAAATGATTTTTGCGGAAGGCCTCGCATTAGAGCCCTTTGCAGTTAGCAGCAGGAGTGTAACCGGCTTGTTCTGCAGCCTCTTTGGAATTAAACCAGACCTTATTCTCTTCTTTAATACGTTGCGCGCCGGAACACCACGGTAAATGATATTTTTCCCCTGTTTTTGACGCAACATAAGAACCTTCTTTGGTAGACGCTTGTTTCGGCACAGCGATGGTTTTAGGGAGTTCGTTTCCAGCTCCCACTAAAACACTCGCCGTATTTTCCACCCTGACCGGAAACGCAGAATCTTCTATTTTAGAGAGTCTTCCCAAGCCAAAAGAAGCAAAAGCGACCAAAATAATAGTAAGAACGGTAAAAATCTCCTTATTTTCCAAGTGTTTAATCAGGTACTTGCTTTTTTCGATAATATCTTTTATACTGAAACGCATCATTTAGTATTATAAAGCATCTGGGAGCTCCGCGCTAACGGGTAAAAGATCAATATATGGCAAGTAAAAAGGCTGGAGGAACAGCGAAAAACTTAAGAGATTCAAATCCGAAATATCTCGGAACAAAGCTAT
>JANLHH010000065.1 GCA_024654605.1 Patescibacteria group bacterium
CCTCCCGCCTCTAAACTTTTCTTGCTCACCACCGCCCGGAGAGGTATCCCGATGAGGTCGGAATCGGCAAACTTTTCTCCCGCGGAGACGTCTCGGTCATCATACAATACCGGGATTCCCCTCTCTTGAAGCGCTTCGTACAAAACTTCCGCTTCGGCATCCTTCCCGAGAGAAAGCAGGTGAACCGCAAACGGCGCGATGGATGCCGGCCACAGCAGACCGCGTTCGTCCGAAAGTACTTCCGCAACTGTCCCCATGAGCCGAGAGAGCCCGATCCCATAGCATCCCATGAGCACCTTCTGTTCTTCTCCTTTGCTATCTTTATAGGTCAATCCGAACGCGTCCGAAAATTTGGTCTTGAGGTTGAAAATATTGCCCACTTCAATCGATCTCTCTTCTTTTAGTTCCTTGTTGCCGCATTCCGGGCACGCGTTCTGTTCGGCAATGATCTCTTTATTCACCGCTACCATGCACGACTCACAGAGATATATCGTATCTTCTCCCGCCGGAGTAACGGTTTGAAATTCATGAGAATACTTACTGAAACTCCCTCCCGAAGCAAATGTGAGGCGCGTAATACCACCCAAACCAACCGTTTCAAAGATATTCTGATACACTCCTTTCATTTTTTCATAATATGCTTCCAAATCCTCTTCCGTGGCGTGAAATGAATACATGTCCTTCATCATGAATTCTCTCCCGCGTAACAACCCTGACTTGGCGCGCAACTCCATTCGAAACTTGTTTTGTATCTGATAGAGATACAGCGGCAGATCCTTATACGAAGAAACGAATTGTCCCGCGAGCGGCACCACCACTTCTTCATGAGTGGGACCGAGCGCGTTTTCTCTGCCGGAACTGTCTTTCACTTTATACAGATCATCCATTGTGTTCCATCGTCCTGTTTTTTCCCAATTCTCTTTTGGTTGAAGCGATGGCATCAGTATCTCCTCTCCACCCGCCTCGTTCATTGCTTTTCGGATGACATTCTCAATCTTTTTCAGTACTCGCAAACCAAGCGGCAGATACGTGTAAACTCCGGCTCCAAGTTTATCTACAAAACCGGCGCGAATAAGGAGTTTCGCGTTGTTCGCAACTTCGTCGGCAGGTGCCTCTTTTCGTGTTTTTGTTGCAAGGTGA
>JANLHH010000066.1 GCA_024654605.1 Patescibacteria group bacterium
AAGCTACAACAGCCCACAACGTGAAGTTGTCTGGTACATCGGGAACCTCGCGCCTCGTGAGGCGAGAAGTGTCACTCTTGATGTGGTGATAACCGATAACGCGCCACTGAACACCATTATTGAAAATATCGCTCAAGTGGAGAGTAAGCACATTACTCAAAGCTCAAATGTGGTGAACATCAGAGTTGTTGACAGCATTTCCGGCGCTGCTCTCGCATTCTTTGGCGGTAACGGATTTCTTCCGAGCACGCTTCTTGAATGGCTCTTGCTTATCATATTTATCCTCGTACTTGTTGTGTTGAGCAGAAAGCTCTACGGATACTTTGAGGAAACCAAAGAGAAAAAAACGAAGTAATACCACCCCCAACTAATCCATTCCGCCCAAGTTGTGAAAATTTCGGCTACGACTTTGAGAAAATCTTTCAGCGTATCCCGATATGCCTCAATATTTTCTCTTTGTCTCGCACGAAATTTTCACGACTTAACGGAAGACCTTAATGGGAGATGGTATAAAAAGCAACATTCAGATAAAAACAAAAACCCCGCTAGGTAGCGGGGTTTTTGTTTTACACTGGGAGAGAGTTGGTCTACTATAGGGAGATGAAGGCCTATAATGAGATGAATACTCAGACACGATCCCTCAAGGAAACCCGCGCGCTCGCTGGCCGTTTCATCGCTGAGCTCGCCAAAAGAGGAAAACAGAAGAACGCATTTGTAGTTGGTCTCTCTGGGAATCTGGGTTCGGGTAAAACGGCGTTCACAAAGGAGCTCGCGGCGGTACTCGGCATCAAAGACACCGTGCAGAGCCCCACGTTCATTCTGGAGCGAATATATAAAATACCGCCGAAGAGCGTTCTTGCCAAACATTGGAAACATCTTGTGCATATTGACGCGTATCGGTTGGAGGGAGTGAAAGAGCTCGCCCATCTGGGATGGGAGGAGATTGCGCGCGACCCCAAGAATCTCATTTTCATAGAATGGCCCGAGCGAGTGGCTGACGCACTGCCTAAAGATATGATGAAGATACGATTTACGTTTATCAATGAACGCACAAGAGAAATAGCATGGCGATAAAACAAAAAACAAAAATACGACTGGTGCTCTTGGACGCCCATGCCATCATTCATCGGGCATATCATGCCCTGCCGGAGTTTTCCACGAGCAAAGGAGAACCGACCGGCGGACTCTACGGCGTAGCGGCGATGCTCATCAAGATCATCAATGAACTGAAACCCGATTATATCGCCGCGTGTTACGATCTTCCCAAACCGACATTTCGCCACGAAGCATACAAAGAGTACAAGGCGGGACGCGCACAAGCGGAGGAGGCGCTTGTGGCGCAGATCATTAGGTCGCGCGATATTTTTGAGGCGTTCAATATTCCTATCTATGAAAAAGAAGGATTTGAGGCTGACGATGTTTTAGGAACCATCGCCGAGCAGTTGAAGAGCGAAGATGTGGATGTCGTTATCGCATCGGGGGACATGGACACCTTACAGCTCGTAGACAACAAAAAAGTCCAAGTATATACCTTACGGAAAGGACTTTCTGACACGGTGATGTATGACGAGCAAGCGGTCAAAGACCGGTTCGGTTTTACCCCAAAGCTTCTCGCCGACTGGAAAGGTCTTCGGGGAGACCCTTCGGACAACATTCTAGGAATTTCAGGCATCGGGGAAAAGACCGCGACTACTTTAGTGCAGGAGTTCGGAACGATAGAGCATATGTATGAGGTGCTCAAAAAAGACGAGCATGCGTTTGAAAAAAAGGGAATAAAACCGCGCATCACGCAGCTCGTGAAGGACGGCGAGGAAGAAGCAAGGTTTTCAAAAACTTTGGCGACCATCAGGCTCAATGTGCCGCTCTCATTCTCGCTTCCCAATAAAAAGTGGGCCGAGGCATTTGATATCAAAAAAGTGGAAGTGCTCTTTAGCGAATTGGAGTTTCGCACGCTTTTAGCGCGCGTCAAACAAATGTTCGGCGGAACGGGAGCAGAGGAACAAAAAGACCTCAAGGAAGAAACGGTACAGTATGTCGCGGATGAAGAGGAGGTCAAAAAAATTGCCATCGCCTTGTGGCTTCTTCGCTCGGATATCACCAACCCGAATGTAGAGGATATCATGCAGTATGCGAAGACGGCCAGCTTCGGTGAAGCGAAAGAAAAGATATTGGCGCAGATCAAAAAAGAAGGACTCCAAGAAGTGTACGAAGGAATTGAACTTCCACTCATTCCCATTATCAAGCGCGCCGAGGAGCGGGGAATTGTGGTTGACGTGGCGTATGCGCGGGAGCTTTCAAAAAAGTACCACGGACAACTGGAGAAAATCGAGCAGCGCGTGTGGGAACACGCCGGTGAAGAATTCAATATCAATTCGCCGAAGCAGCTAGGGGAGATACTGTTCGATAAACTGGCACTCAGCATCAAAGGACTCAAAAAGACCGCCGGGGGCGCGCGATCAACGCGCGAGTCGGAACTGGCCAAGCTCAAGGGCGAGCATCCGATCATAGACGATATTCTTTTGTATCGCGAGCTCCAAAAACTCCTCTCAACCTACATAGACAACATACCGGCAATGGTGGACAGTAATAGCCGATTGCATACCACACTCAACCAAACAGGAACAACGACGGGGCGTTTTTCATCCACTAATCCAAACTTGCAAAATATTCCCACCAGTGAGGGTATGGGTAGCGCCGTGCGAGATATGTTTATTGCCGACAAGGGACATAAACTTCTCTCATTTGATTATTCACAAATTGAAATGAGGATCCTTGCAGCACTTGCGGGAGACGAAACTCTCATCAATGTTTTTAAAAAAGGGGAAGATGTGCACGCATCGGTTGCGGCACAGGTGTTCGGAGTGAGAGAGAGTGAGGTGACGAAAGATATGAGAAGAAAAGCGAAAGTCATCAACTTTGGCATCGTGTACGGAATGGGGGTAAATGCACTGCGCGCAAATCTGGGAGGCAGCAGAGCGGAGGCGCAAGAATTTTACCATAACTACTTTGCGAAATTTCCCACGATTGCGGCATATTTTGAAAAGGTGAAAAAAGAAGCGCGCGAGAAAGGATATACGGAAACCTACTTTGGGAGAAGGCGATATTTTGAAGGCATTGATTCCTCAATATCCTACATCCAAGCGGCCGCGGAGCGACAAGCGCTCAATGCTCCGATCCAAGGAACAGCGGCGGATGTCATCAAGATCGCCATGAACAAAGCGGACAAAGAAATACAAAAAGCTGGATTCGCCGATTCTGTACATCTCATATTGCAAGTGCACGACGAATTGATCTACGAAGTGGAAGAGAGTGCGACCTCGGAGGCAAAAAAAATCATCAAAAAAATCATGGAAGATGCGGTGGAATTCCCGGTCCCGCTCTCTGTCAATGTGGCGGAAGGTGCCAGGTGGGGGGAGTTGAAGTAATAAAAAGAAAAAGGACCCGCATGAAAGAATGCGAGTCCTGAGACGAAGAGCTATATTTCACGCTTACCGGACGAGTGCTCCTTCGCTTCACGATCGAGACGAGCCATTTGTATTGAATGTTCAACCGCGAAACGGGCGCTTTCCGGATTTCTGCTAGAACTTTGCAGTACCTTTTTGGCTTTATCACTAAATATGGGGAAGGGTGTTGCCGTCATGGTAAACCACGGACGGCCCCCTACGAATGTCACACTCATGACAAACGAGTAATCTTTGTAATCAAGCGACGCTTCTTTACATATGTCGCTCATAACATTTGAAAGTTCGCTTCCGGAAAGGTTTCCTAGGCGAATATCGTGCGGGTGTACCATAGGTATTCTCCTTAAGGGTAGTGATACTCTGTCATTACACTACAATGGACCACAGGTGTTGTCAACCGAGCACCACTTTTACCAATTTATCCATTGAGTATCTAAAGAAACAATGATGCGCTATACGCCCAAAATCACTTTGTTTTAATGGTAAAAGTGGTGCTCGGTCAAATTTCGACAAAAGAGAGAGCGAGAGCTACAATACAGGTACTCATGCTTTATTTCATTCACGGCAATAATAGAGAACAGGCGCGCGCAAAACTCAATACGCTCCTCAACGCATTGTTCACAAAAAAACCAAACGCCTCTTTTTTTAAACTAGATGATCGCTCATGCACAGAGGCGGGTATTGAAGAGATGATAGGAGGGCAAGGACTCTTTGAAAACAAATATATTGTACTACTTGAGAACACCTTACAAAACGAAAATACAAAGGCTATTGTCTTAGAAAGACTGAAAGAGATTGCCAGCTCCCAGAATATATTTATCGTCTTTGAGGGGGAGATAGACAAGCAGACATCCGCAAAGATTGAAAAGAAGGCCGAAAAAGTCCTGGAATTCACATTACCAAAAACGACCCGAAAGAAAGACAAGTTTGATATTTTTGCGCTTACCGATGCATTTGGCGCCCGCGACAAGAAACGGGTATGGGTACTGCTTCAGAAGGCGTTTTTAGCGGGACTCTCTTCGGAAGAGATTCACAGCATGCTTTTTTGGCAAACCAAGACTATGTTGCTTGCCAAACATGAAGACCTCCCGCAAAATACCGGTCTGAATCCCTTTGTTTTTAAAAAATCAAAAGCATCTGCTCAAAAGTTTACGGATAGCGAACTCCGAAATCTTTCCCTCGGCCTTGTTCTTCTCTATCATAACGCTCGAAGGGGTAATGTCTCGTTTGAAATGGGTTTAGAGCAGTTTCTTCTTGCGAGTCTATAAAATATCAAACCAGGCAAAATAAAGGGCCTCTTAGATGAGACCCTTTGTTTGTGTACCACATTATTACGTGGTGTTTACTCCTGATGAAGAACTTGTTTGTAGAGCGAACTCCCCTGAAAACGTGCGTATATGCCCAATAAGCGGACCACTTTGTTTTGGGACAATTCACTACAAATCTGAATCTATTATAACAAGCGCGGGTGTTTGGGCAATACACATCCTGTGGATAACAAACAATGTGAAAGTACGCCTTAGTATGAACGTATAATAAACTTTCACACAAGTTGTCCACAGTGGGGTATATAAAATCACCAAAAAGCATTTTACTCAATGTCGTCACGAGTATTTCCTCTGACGGGAAAATCTCGCCTCCTTACAGGAGCAGTACACCTTTTGGATATTTTATTTATTCGCCTGCTGGCTGATCATAAAATATCTCAAAAGGTCTTTCGGTGCTCCACAGGGTCTCACCTCAACCCCGGCTCGATTGTTTTTGCTCTGGTGGATCGCAAAAACATATCTTCGCCTCGGACAAGAGCCGTAAGCAAAGCAGTTTGCTTACTAAAATAGTGCGCATACCCTTAACGGGTTGCGCACTATTTTACTCTTGTCCGCCCGGTAGGGATCGAACCTACGACCGTCAGCTTAAAAGGCTGCTGCTCTACCAACTGAGCTACAGGCGGATATTGTTTTGCTTATTTTACTCTATTGTATTGTGAAAGGTACAGCTTTAGATCTACCAAGACAGCTACAGGCGGATGTGTTTTATTTATTTTACTCTATTATATTGTGGAAGGTACAGCTTTAGATCTGCCAAAACAGCTATAGGCGGATATAAATAACATGAGTGCGACACAGCGTTACTACAAGAGTAACGCTGTAGATAGTAACACAAAACACCCTATTTGCCAAAAGGGGCATCTGAACCTGTAAGATTATAGTAGTGGTAGGTCAATAGCAAACGCACCTGCTCCCGAAAACAAGAGAGAGAACGTCGCAACAAGCAAGAGAATGTGATAGCCAAGTTCGCTTGAGAGAGTAGCCCCGCTTCGCAGTTTAATGACAATGGTACCGAGTATGAACATACTAAGGACCAGTGAGACGATCTGGGTGAATAGCCCGATAATAAGCAATATACCGCCCACTGTCTCCAAAAGCCCGACAATCAGTATGAATAGAATCTCTGTCCTGAAATAATCTTTTTTTAGAAAACCGATTTTTGTCACCCCACTCCTTATGAGTTTGAGATATCCAAAGCGGGCATATGAAATCCCTAAAACGATACGCAAGAAAAAAGGCGCTAAGAGAGCAAATACGAGCAAGTCCGGAAATGGGTTAAGCATGGTATCATTATAACGCGATGAAGGAAAATTCAAAAGAAACAATTCTGATTCTCCACAATATACGCAGCGCGCATAATGTGGGCTCTATCTTTCGAACGGCTGACGCGGCTGGTATTTCTCGCGTGTATCTCTCCGGTTACACGCCAACTCCGCTGGATCGTTTTAATAGGGTACAGAAAGACATTGCCAAAACGGCTCTTGGCGCGGAGAAGACAATTCCGTGGGAGAGTATCAAAGAACTCACGAAACTCTTCACGAAACTAAAGCGAGAACATGTTGCGATCATTGCCATTGAGCAAGGAGTGAGAGCGGTTGATTATAAAAAAGTAAAAGCGCCAACGCGAAGCGCGTTCATTGTGGGCAATGAGGTGCGGGGACTTCACCGGAGCGTGCTGAAACACTGCGATATCATTGCCGAAATACCGATGAAAGGTAAAAAAGAATCTCTGAATGTAGCAGTCGCAACGGGGATTGGATTATTCCGCATGCGAAACATTTAGACCGTACACCTAGTAGGATTTTGAATCAACAAGACTGCCCGTGTGGTCATAGAGGCGAATAAGATCATTTGCATTTTCCCAAAGTTCAATATTTCTCCCTAGATAAATCCTCCATTCGGGCTTGAAAAAATCATAATCATTTTTATGGAGCTCTACACAGCTATTGTAGTTGATATTATTGCGGATATAGAAACCGCATGCCTCTGAAAGTCCGGAAGGGATCTCGGCGGTATATATTTCACAGCGCGGAAGGGTTGAAACATAACTCCCGCATGTTTGTTCAAGGTCTTGGTTGTTTATATAAATATCAGTAGCGGGGCTTGGGCAATCAGCGGTCAGCGGGGGATAAAAATATTGGAACTGTTCCAAGTAGCCACTGCATTTGTTTACTTGGAATGACACGCCAATAGGAGACCTGCCGGTAAGGATGAACATTTTTTCTCCCGGAGCTAAAAAGAGTGGAGTTTCCACATTAACCATGCCGGTGTAGGGGAGCTTGGTTGCCTTGTTGATGGTGGCGGATTTACCCGAAGAATTCTTTAAGACCCAGCCACCAACAGAGATAAGATTTTTATTTCCCGGCGACGCTTTTATTTCCACATATTCAGCTTGCGGATCAGATTCTCTGACTCCCGCTCCCTCGCCGATGCGCACTTCGTCTTTGAAAAAAGAAGCACCGGTACTTTCTTTCTGTGGAGCGCCACTTCCCGAAGCGTTTTCAGATGATTTTTTTAAGCTAGGAAGTTCACCATACGTTTCGCCGGTGTCGATTGGTGCCGGCGGTTTGAGGAACGGCCCGCCTTGGGCACGTTCGGACTGCGGCCCACCGGTAAAAAACCAGACGATCCACAAGATAATGATAACAAATACGAGCCACTGGAGATCTTTCATGATATTTTCATTATATTTTTGAGTTCTTCCCGCGCTACCCCCGCGTCACTCCAGGCAAGCTTAGTGTTATTCGGTCCCATAATATACGGATCCGTTCCCTTGCCGGTAATCAAAACCGTATCTCCCGTTCGTGCCGACTGAAGCGCAGTTTTGATCGCTTCGCGCCGATTAATAATTGTTTCATGAATAGGTCGTGTGATTCCTTGTGCGATTTCTTCAATAATCTGAAGGGGATCCTCATCATACGGGTCTTCGTTGGTTAAGATAATATGACTGCAGTGCCGCGAAGCAACGGTACCCATCTCCGGACGTTTCCATTTGTCCCGGCCACCACCGGTGCTGCCCAATACGCAGATAGACCGCGAATGCGCAAAAACCTCATACACTTTTTCAAGTGAGTCCGCGGTGTGCGCGTAATCAATGACAACCGTAAAGTCTTGCCCTTCATCCACACGCTCCATTCTTCCCGGTATTCCGGAAAATTT
This sequence comes from Patescibacteria group bacterium, assembly GCA_024654605.1. GTDB lineage: Bacteria > Patescibacteriota > Minisyncoccia > Phycocordibacterales > JANLHH01 > JANLHH01. The sequence goes on from JANLHH010000066.1 coordinate 7,949, forward strand.
TTCTACGGCGCGTTTTATCGCGTCCACTCCGACACCTTGGCTTTTAGCTAACGTGGCCGCCGCCAATATATTATAGATGTTGAATTCCCCGGAAAGTTTTGACGTCATATGCGTGCCGTCAATAGTGAGTTCCACACCCTCTTTTTTAACGGAGTAGGGCTCCACCTCATGGAGCGAGTACGGATATTTTTCTGAAGCGCCTACGTTAAGGAATTTCTCTCCCTGCGCATCATCCGCATTGGCCACTACCACCTTCCTTTTTTTTGATGAGTGCGCGAGTGCACGAGCAATGGAAAGTTTTGCATCAAGATAGTTTTCAAAAGAGCCGTGCGACTCGATATGTTCCGGAGTAAGGTTGGTGAATACGAGCGCATCGAGAGCGACAAATTTATGGCGGAATTGTTTCGCGCCTTCCGAGGTAAGTTCAACAATGGCGTATTGGCATCGCGCAGCAACCGCTCTTCGCAGAAATTTTTGCAGAAAAAATCGTCCCGGCAAGGTCATTTTGTAGGTATTGTTCTCTGACTCGTTGCCGATTTTAAAACGCAGTGTGGAGGAAAGCGCGGTGGTGTATCCCGCTTCTTCCAGTATGGCACTGATGAGCTCAATAGTACTCGTCTTTCCTTTGGTGCCGGTGACAGCGACCACGGTGAGCTTTCGGGAAGGGAATCGCCAAAGGATCGCGCCAAGGAGCGCAAGGGTATAGTGATACGCGGGCTGGAGCGCCGCAAAGAGGCCACGTGGGATAAATTTTTTTATGGTGTATAAGAATGAATCCATGTCTGTTTTACACGCTCCCTAATTGCTTGAGTGCTTCCTTAATCTTTTCACTGGTTCCGACAGTATCTTTACTGATTCCCTTCAACGCATCGCGCGCTTCCTTTACAGAGTATCCGATG
>JANLHH010000067.1 GCA_024654605.1 Patescibacteria group bacterium
TTCCGAGCGAGTGCTTGTTTCTTGCGAAAATCCGACTATTTGGATACAGCTTCTTGATAGAGACGGCGTTACGCTGGCAAAACAAAGTTTGGTTTTAAGGAACAGTATATCCAAAGAAACGACTCAAACACCGATTCTCTCCACGTTTTCTACGCCTGCTGTCTTTGCCGGTCTCGCTGCGCTTGGTTTTCTGGCGTTGTTCTTCATTCAAAGGCGTATGCGTAAAAACAACAACTCCGCACTTATGGGCATGATACTTCTCGCCGGTCTCACTGTGTTCGGTTCAGGGGATGCAACACCTGTTTATGCTGAAACACTCGTTGATTACGGTGGTAATATATTCACGGTAGAGCTTAATAGGGATACCTATGCTCCTGGAGAAAATATAAAAGTGGAAGGATGGGCATTCATACATCTCGTTAGTCTCCCCGGAGCTTCTAGTGGGTTTGCTAATCGCCCCGAACCTGCAAGTCTTGCCATGTCCTCCGGGTTTTCGAGGATCGCTGCTGTACCAACCCCGCCACCCCCGCCAGGATTACCACCTCCACCGATACCACCACTACCGCCGCCGCCACTACCGATTCCGCCGCCACTCCCTCAAGTGATCGGTTGGTCTGTCACTGCAACGGTAAATGGCCAGACAAAAAACATATTGAGTGGCCCCAGTGTATATGGGCTTACCAGTTTTACCGCTAATAGTGCTGGAGGGACATACCAAGCTTATTTTGAAACCAGAGTGGACTATACGATCGGAGGGGATATCAAGCGTTCCGGTAATATTTCCTATAACGTTTCTTCTTCATCAGGAGGAGTTCCCTCTCCTGAACCTGTTCCCTCTCCTGAACCTGATCCCGGTTATTGTGAGCCACCTGACATCTCCTTTTATGTAGATCCTGATTATGTTGATTACGGAGGAGAAGCAACACTTTCGTGGAGTGTTTCAAACGCCACCTCCTGCGAATTGGATGGTGATAGCGTGGGTACTTCCGGGTCGCGAGGTACCGGTCCTCTAACCGGTTCCCAATCATACTCTCTTTCTTGTTCAAATTATTGTCGTAACGGAGGGAACGCCAGTGCTCAATCTTCAGCATGGGTCACTGTCGGCGCCGAAGCACCACCGGCTGACGGAGCATACGTCTCTCTCTGGGCCGATGACTCTTTTGTGACGAGCGGGGAAGGTACTACGCTCCACTGGGATTCTCGGGACGTGTCTAACTGTTACGCTTCCGGCGGGTGGAGCGGAGGCAAGGGAACCTCGGACGATGAATGGACAGGATCTCTCTATGATGACACGACGTTCCGCATTACCTGCGACGACAACCGCAGAGGAGGCACATTGAGCGACTCTGTCTTTATACAAATTGCTTCCGCTGGTGATGTCTATGGTTGTACCGACTCTGACGCAAACAACTACAATTCGGACGCAACCATAGACGACGGCTCGTGCGATTACACACCCGGCTCCGGACTAAACATTAATTTCTACGCCGATCCGGACATTGTCGCGCAAGGTCAGAGCTCCACGCTCTACTGGAGCACGCAAAATGCCGACTCATGCTACGCCAATGGAGGTCCGTGGTCCGGCGGCAAGGCAACGGACGGTTCCGAGGGTACTGATTCTCTCTATTCCGACACCACCTACTCGCTCACCTGTGAGAACAGTAGTGATTCACTCACTCGCTCCACCACGGTTACTGTTGACGCGTCACGAAACCCCAACCTTGATTTCTGGTCAGATTCCGACTCGGTTCCCTACGACTCCGGCACTACGCTTCGTTGGGATGCTCAAAATGTTAATTCCTGTTCCGCCTCTGGCGGATGGAGCGGAGGGAAGGGAACCTCGGGCGAAGAATGGACAGGCAACCTTACAAGTCCTACCACTTACAATCTGGATTGTTCCGGTTCCTATGGTTCCGTCTCCAGACAGGTTCGCGTGCAAGTACAACCGACATTCTTCCTGGACAATTCCAACAACATCAAGGTGACCGTGGTCAAAGGCAAGCCCGCAAAGTCCTCCGCCACCACGCTCACGATAGATCGTCGTCTCTCGTTCTCCCAACCGGTTACGTTCTCCGTCTCTGACATAAGTCCCTCGCTCCCAGGTGCCACTTTCCACTTCACGCCGGAGACCTTGGATTCAAGCGAATACTCCGTAGGATCGCTTTTCACGGTCACTGCACCGGGGAACACCGAACAACGCGACTATACGATCACCGTGGAAGCTTCGGGCGGCGGTATCACCCGATGGGTGGACCTCATCATGGGAGTGACAGTCATTGATCCGGAATTCAAGGAGTTCTAAGTACGCCCTCTCCTCACACAAAACCCCCGCTCATGCGGGGGTTTTGTGTGAGTACTAAAATTGTGTGTCAAAAAAAGGCCGCGAAATGATCTCGCGGTCCTTGCAACCCCGTTATAGATTACGGAGCACTTCTTTTTGCCGGCCTGTTTATGTGTTTTACCAAAAATTACTCCCAGTAAGACCACTTCCGCGACCGCGTTACCTGATTAAGATGTCGGGGGAAAGATACTCAAAAAATCTTTATTCCTTAACCTCGAGGTGTGATATAATTTTTTTCATGGATACTGTGAGATTTATTTGTGTTGCGGTGATGGTTCTTGTCCATGCGCACCTTATGTTGGTTGCCGATAAGTATTACGTGATAGCTGAGACCAGCGGGTTTTTTAAAATAACAGACCAGCTCATGTTCATTGGTCTTTTTATTACAACACTGCCAATGATCGCCGGCTATGTATTCAGGATGGGTGGTGAGTATGAATTTCAGGGAACAGTAAAACTTGCGATCCTCCTTTCTTTTCTTGGATTTTTTATGAACGTGGTCACGTGGGGGGTAGACTATCTTTTTTCGTGGAATATTCTTCAATTTATATCGCTTTCACTTGTCGTTATCGCGATATTAACGAAGTTCGTTCCGGTATCCGGAGTTTTTTTACTCAGCCTCGTAACGATTTTTGGAGCGGAATTATTAAGGGGTTTTCTGTTTGCTTTCAGCGATAACTATCTGGTGACCATTTTTGTCGGTGCGACTGACGGATCTGCGTATTGGGCGTTCTTTCCGTGGTTCGGAATAGTCGGTATCGGTTTTTTGTTTGCTCATTATCAATTAAAGTTCAAAAATAGCGGACCCTTCCGGATAAGCGCGGCGCTTGTTGGAGTCGTGCTTGTTGCCGCCGCTTTCTTCCGGGATAAAACAGGCCCGGAGCTTGATCAGTTTCCCGTGTGGAGTCCGACCATATTTCAGCCCGAAACCTGGTTGATCTTGGTTGTGATAGGATTTTCCCTGGTGCTCCTTGTGTTTGGAAATACTTTTTTCAATAAGGTTCGTCACAGCAAGTATGGTATCATCAATAGTTACAGCAGGGGAATTTTATGGATCTACATAGCACAGATGTTTGTGGGCTATAAATTGTCTCTCTGGATAAAAAGTCTTTCCCCGACAGACGAACCCTCCTTGGTTTATTTTTCCTTCATTATTTTTATGTTCGGATTCAGTTGGCTCGTTGGTGTCTTGAGTATTAAACTGTTACAAGAGAAGAAGATGGTCATTTCGTTAAGAAAAACCAATGAGTAAAAATTTTTACTACAATAATGACGTATGTGTGGTAGGGATTGGCTGTGTCTTGCCAGACGCGAATAACCCGCAGGAATTTTGGGGGAATCTTTCGGTGGGGCGCTGTTCAATAAGAAAAATGCCGGAAGAGAGATTTAAAAGCCGGCTTTATTTAAGCGACGATAAGAATGCCGAGGACAAGGCGTACTCCAACTACGCCGCTTTTGTGGAAAATCCTTTGCTCTTTAAGCAATACAAAGGAAAAAACAGATTACAGGCAATGGCTCTCGAAGCAACGAGGCAGTCATTGGAGCACTTGAGTCCCGACACATTAAAGCGCGCGAAGAAAAACACAGCGGTATTTCTGGGATGTATGGACGTCGACGAAGCGTTCGCGGTGCAAAGATTTTATAGGCACAACAGTGAATCCCTCAAAAAATATGTTGAAGAAAAAAACTTGAGGAATGGAAGGGAGATTTTGACTAACATCAAAAAACATTTTAGCGAAGAGGATCCACCTGAGGAAGAGATCGTTTCTTCAATGCTTACCAGCTCGGTCGTCGGACTTATTAAAAAAAACTTTGGGTTTCGCGGCGAAGGTGCGCTTGTGGACGCTGCTTGCGCCTCATCCATAGCGGCTATGGATGTATCGGTGAACGCGTTGAGGGATCATAAGGTCGATATGGTGATTACCGGAGGGATTGAGGGCAATCTTGGACCTGACACCTTTGTTTTGTTCAGCAAGGTTGGGGCGCTGTCAAAAGGAAGGTGCGCTCCTTTTGATCAGAGCGCGGACGGCCTTTCTCAAGGAGAGGGGGCGGTTATTTTCGCCCTTCAGAGAGTTGAAGACGCGCTTAAGGACGGAAACACGATCTACGGCGTAATAAGATCTATTGGTGGTTCAAGTGACGGGAAAAGTTCCAGTTTGTTCTCCCCTTCTTCAGGTGGGCAGATATTGGCGCTCCGCAGAGCATATGAAGGTTTTGATAAAATGGCAGTCGATTATATTGAATGCCATGGGACCGGTACGAAAATAGGAGACAAGACGGAATTAAGATCTCTGAACGAATTTTTTAAGGGTGCGCGTATCCCGATAGGCTCGGTAAAATCTCTGATTGGGCACACTAAAGGAGCGGCAGGCGGCGCCGGGCTTTTGAAATGCCTGTTGAGCATGAAAAATAAAACGATACCCCCCTCAAAATATGTTAAAAATTCCGCAGCCCCTCTTCATGGCGCTGTGCGTGTGAACAAAAAAACGGTTGCTGTCAAAAAGAAAAATAGTCAGATGCGTTTTGGTATTTCTTCGTTCGGATTCGGAAATATAAACTACCATGCCGTTGTGGACGAATTCAAGAATGATTTTATGGTCCTGAAAAAAGAAAATATGTCTCCCGATGATAATGAGATCGTCATTATTGGAAAAGGCGTATCTTCTTCAAAAATCGATCCGAAATCAATAAAAGAAAAATTCAATATCCCTCCGCGAAGCGTTCCTCAGGCGGACAAGGTTCACTTTCAGGCGCTTTTGTCCGTGGCGGACGCTTTTGAAAGATCAAATATTAAGATCGATTCACTCGACAAGGAGAATGTTTTTGTGATTTCGGCCACCACCTTGGGTTTGGGTGCTGCATTTGATCTTGCTGACAGGGTGAGACACTTTGAATTTAAAGGGGCGCTCTCTTTTCTGGACAGTAAATCCATCGATCTCATGATCGGACATAAAAACAAATTCCCCAAAGTTACGGAAGACACAGGACCGGGTATTTTAAATAACGTTATTTCCGGAAGAATCTGCAATGCCTTTGATTTCAAGGGCAAGAATTTCAATATTGATGCGGACCTCAATTCTTTCCCGGCAGCTTTGAATATTGCGGTACGCGAGCTTCGCAGTAAAGGAGGTGTCGCGGTTCTGGTTTTCTGTGAGGAGGAACTGGATAAGAAAAAAATGCGCGTGCAAAGAAAAAAAGTTTCGTGCCTCTTGTTATCAACACTCGGTCTCGCGAAAAAGGAAAATTATCCAATCCGCGAACTGATAAAAAGGATAGGCTACCATGACTAAAAACAAAGGGTATTATTTTGGTACATACGATATTTCAACCGCCGAGTATTTGGGCCCGGATTTTTCAAGACGGTGCTTCGTTTTTCCCGGCCAAGGAGCGGCTTTCCCCGGTATGTTCAAAGATCAGTATTTTTCATCTGAAATAATGCGAGGGAAATTTGATCTGGCGGATCTGTTGGCGAAGAGGTTAGGACTTCCAAAAATATCTGACTATATTGTGTCCCCTGATATAATTCAAAAAGAAAAAATTAAAATAGTCGCCAATATGGCTCTTTTTACCGCGGAGTCGGCGCTTTTTGACATGTTGAAATCCGAAAGAATCATCCCGGAGATTGTTACGGGCCACAGTTTCGGCGAGTATGCCGCTATTGTGGCTTCAGGTATGGTTTCTTTTGAGGACATGTTTGACATTGTTTTTCACAGAGAACTTTTTTGTCCGCCTCCGAATTCTTTGGGCTTTATGGTCGCGGTGAATGCTAGTGAAAAAGAAACAAGAGAAGCTTTGGGGCGTAAAGAATATCATGTAAGCAACTTAAACAGTCCGAAACAGACCGTAGTTTCGGTTCCAGTAGCCGAAGTCGACGCGGTACGGTTGGTTTTGGAAGAGAAAAAAATAAGGCACAAGGTTTTGTCCGCCGTACCGCAGCCGTATCATTCCCCGTATCTTAATGACGTAAAGGAGAAGATCGAAGGGTATATAAAAAATAAAAAATTTGCTGTTAAGAAACCGGAAATTCCTTTATTTTCTTCGGTTGTGAAAAAACTTATAGATGAAAAAGATTTTAAGGAAGCGGATATAAGATACATCTTAATGAATCAGATAACCACCCCTGTTGATTTTATAAGCCAGGTAACTTTAATACATAAACGAGGATGCGCTCACTTTTTGGAGCTTGGGCCACGGAAGGTTTTTTCGGTTTTTGTTGAAGACACACTGAAAAGCAAGGAGATAAAATCGGATATTGCTCTGAATTTTTTGACGGAGAAACAAAGAAAGGAGCGGAAACAGGACCCACGGAAAGAGAGTGATCTATTTTTATTGATCAATAAGACCATAGGAAAGATCACCGGCTATGAGATCGCGAAGATTTCTTTTGAAGACAGGTTTCAAGAGGATTTGGGGATAGATTCCATAAAAAAAGCCGATATATTGCTGACCGTGCTTAATGAATCCAACATAAGCCCCGGCGAGGATTTTAATACTTCAAAATTCGAAAGCATCAAGGATACGGTGGATTATCTTGAAAAATTTTCAAAGAAGAGAGTGTCACCCGTGGAGAAACAGAAGAAAAAGAAAACCCATTTTGGCAGGTATGTTTTTTCGTGGGAGAAAAAACCCCTGGATGACCGTTTTTCTCCGCCGGTGGGAAAAAAGAAGTATATCGCAATTGATATTGAAGAGATCTTCAGTAAAAAGGGGGCATTTTTTGATACCGTGTCGCGTTTTCTTGAAGAGGCGGAAGGTGTCGATCCTACCGTAATACTGCGAGCGAACCCTGTGGGATTTGATTACGAAAGATACCTCTCTTTTTTCAGGTCATGGAGATATTTTTTAAAAAACATAAAAAGGACCGATTTTAATCTGGTCTTGGTGTCTTCCGGCAAATCCTCTCCGAGCACGGAAGGGTATGCCGCTTTCTTCAAGTCAGTCAAGAAAGAATCACCCGACATGTTCTTTAAACACATTCACTTTAGCGACGATCTACCAGAAGAAAAGATACTTAAAGTAGTCTTGCGAGAATCACGCCAACCTTTTGACATAGAAGTACTTTATAAAGGAGGGGAAAGATCAGTGAATGTGCCGAAGCGTGCCGCAAAGGAAAAAAACAAATCGAAGTTGAACGGAAGGTCGGTGGTCATTGCCATTGGCGGAGCAAAGGGGATAACCTTTTCGCTTATTAAAAATATTTCCCAAAAATACAAGCCAGCGGTATTCCTTGTGGGCAAAAGTTCGGAAGATCACGAGGTTGTTCAGCGGAACCTAAAAGAACTTAAGAAGGATAATCAAAAAATATACTACGAATCACTTGATGCCCGCGACAAGGTGTCTTTGGAGAATTTGTTTTCAAAGATAGAGAAAAAGTACGGGAAAATTGATATGGTGATAAACGGCGCCGGATCGGTCAGTGTAGGATTTTTGAAGGACAAGTCCGATTCTGATATAGAGCGGGAGTTCAGCAACAAAGTTCTTCCCGCAAAGCATCTTTTAGATCTGCTCTCGAAATACAAGACGGCGCGCCTCGTAAACTTTTCATCCATAGTGTCAAAGTATGGCAGTGCCGGACAGAGTATTTATACCACCGCCAACGAATTAGTGCATAGACTTTCTCTCGACCATCCGTTCGCGAGCGTTATTCACTGGCCGCCGTGGGAAGGGGTGGGTATGACAGCCGAGCAAGGAGTACTTCAGAAACTTAACGAATACGGCGCTTCTTTGATCAGCTCCGCGGATGCCGACAAGCTATTTGGGTTCGATCTGACGACAAAAGGTGGGTCGGTGTACTACATGGACGAGTCGGACCCGTTGTTTTATGGATTTTCGCTTAATAACATAAAAGAATACGAGTCTTTGCTCGGCAAAATATTGGACCCCTTCAGTATTTCCGCCCAGAGTATACGCTTCAGGAAAATTTTCGATGTATCTAAAGACACCTATCTTGAAGATCACACCATAAAGAGAACAGCGTATGTTCCCGGCGCCGTGGGTATAACGATGTTTCTGTGTCTTGGCGAAGCATATTTCAAAAAAATCCCGACGCTGAAAAATATTGAGATCCATAATCCTATTATTGTAAAAAAAGCTGATTCGGTTTCCTGCGTGCTTGAGACAACGGAGAAAGACGATGTCCGTTCTTTTTCAATAAGGTCAAATACCCTTCGTTTTTATGCTGAAGGCTTTGTTGATGCGAAAAGCAAGCGTCCTTCACGCAGGCCTATCAGGAAAGTAAAAAGTGAGATACTCACGAGTTCTATTTATTCGGATTACTACTCCCAAAACAGCTTGAAACATGGGCCGATATTTCGTTGCGTGGACAGGGCGTTCCTTGATAAAGACGGTAATCCTTTCTTAAAAATAGACAACTCGAAGCTTCTTTCCGTCCTCGGGTTGGGGTCTTACGATAAGTTGATATTGTGGATCGACGCTTTGTTCCAATCGCTGGGCGCGGTGGGTTTGAAGAATAATTTAAAGATGATACCGGTAAAAATCAAAGAGCTCTCGTTTTTTTCGGATGTTCCTGTTACAAATTATCTTTATGCGGTTCCTTCAGTTGATACATTTGGCAAAGGGGGGCTTCTGGGTGGGACGGTCCTTTTAAATGAAAACGGCGAGACATTGCTGGAGCTTAAAGGGGTCTCTTTGAGGACAATAAGCGAGGTTCACGAGAATAAATTAAAAGTTGTGAAATATAAAAATGAATAATGATGTTTTAAAAGACCAAAGAGCAACGGTACATTCTATGGTGTACGAGCTTACCGGGAAAAAACTGAGACACTTAAGATCAGGACGGCCTTTCGTCTCTAGGTTAATAGATGTTTCCGTGTCGCATAAGGGGCCCATTGTAAAAGTGAAAGCAGTGCCTGCTCCTTACAAGATAGGTATAGATGTTGAGTGGCTGAAGGAGTCTTTGAGCGAGGAGCTTTTTTTGGGACCCGTGATAACAGAAGAAGAAGTCCCGTTTCTAAGAGAGTTTTGCAGAAAACATGGTTTCCCGCTATCTTCCGGGATCGCTACGTTTTGGTCTGTGAAGGAATCTTTTTTTAAATGTTTGGACCATGACCTGAGGCCTGGGAAAATACGACTTGCTGATATTTCAGGAGACGGCTTGGTCAGCTTCGTCTTGTCTGATGAAATAGAAGAGATCATGAAAAAGAGGAGGCTAAGACTATGTTCGGTGAAAGTGGTCATTGGCGGTGAGTACGTGTATTCGGAAACAGTGATGAAGCGTATCAGGTAGAAACCGTTTAGGTCAGAACAGAGACCCCGTGCGAAGGAGGTCCTGAAAATAGGGCATATATACAATTAGGACACAGCGGTTGATATATTTTCCGGAATAGATAGTTATCCACAAAATTGTTTTTATGGAAGGCGCTTTTCCAGTACAATAAATACATATATGATAAAAGAGGTATCTTTTTTTATTCTCGGTTTTTTGCTTATATTGTTTGCTAGTGTATTTATTGAGAGCAGAGGGCAGGGAGAGGTAAGAGCGAGTGCGCCGCATCAAATGGGTGGATATGCATGGAGTGCTAATGTCGGCTGGGTAAGTATGAGTTGTGAGAATGAAGATACGTGTGGGGCGGTTGATTACGGTGTTGATCTCGCTTCTGACGGTACTCTTTCGGGATACGCGTGGAACAACAATATCGGATGGGTGAGTTTTAATGAGAGCGAGCTCACAGGATGTCCTTCCGGTACCTGCAGGGCATGGGTTGATTCGGTAACGGGTACTATGTATGGCTGGGCTCGGGTGTGCGCGGGTTCGGCGAATGGCAATTGTACGGGTGGGGATCGCACCGATGGGTGGGACGGTTGGATCAGCTTGAATGGTCCCACATACGGGATTGAGATTGTTTTAAATCAAGACGATCCGCAGAATAAGATATTTGAGGGATACGCATGGGGAGACGCTGTTGTGGGATGGCTCCAGTTTAACGGATATGCGGGGAGTGAGGTAAATATCAACCAGCCCGTCTGCAGTGTAAATGCCGTCTGCGAACCGGGCATCGGCGAGGATACTCTTTCCTGTCCGTCAGATTGCATCAGTGCTTCTTTCTCGCTTGAAAAGTCAAACAATTTGGATATTACTTTTGTCGCGGATAAGCCGGAAGTTTCCAGCAGGACAACCATATCGGCAACACCCGAGGGAGCATTCACGGATACTATTACACTTTCCATTGATAGCGTGAAAGACCCCAGTAACCAACTCGTTGATCCGGAAACCCTCGGTATGACATTTACCTTCTCTGATTCAACACTGGAATATCTTGGTGGCGGAGATTACGCGACCTCAACACTATATGTTGATATTACGAGCGTACTTACGGAGGGTAACTATACTGTTACGGTGGAAGGCTCGGGTGGAACGCCGACATTAAACCGACTGCTTGATGTCACATTGGGCGCCAAAGTGCTTGAAACAAAATTTGAAGAATTTTAATATCCATACATAATCATGATGAATACAGAAAATGACCACAATTTAGTAAAAAGCGCGTATTTGATAGGAGTTCTCCTTTTGGTGATTGTTGTCATTTCGTCCATCGGGCTGTTTCTAGGGAAAGAAGAAGGCGCGAATGAACAAACGGACGGTACGACAAAAACCAGTCTTTCAGCCGAAGAAAAACGCTTGATCGAGGAAAGACTGAGCGGCAACACCGCATCGGCAGGGACTCTTTCAGAAGCGGAGAAGCAAAAGATAGAGGCCAATTTTAAGAAAAAGGCAAGTTCCGAACACCCACCTTTATTAGAAGAAGAAATGGGACGTTAGTGGTTTGCTAAGTATTTTTATCAGCAGTATATAATAACCAAGTAGTTAAAAATGAAATTTTTTAAAAACAAAATTGCAGTACGGCACAAAACCTTAAATACAGTGAAAGTGATTGTTCTCGCAGGGCTTCTCGGCGTCGGAGTGAGTCTCGTTTCTGCCGCATGGCAAGCGCCGGTATCCGCGCCAACGGCAAACAATGCGGAAGCGCCTATCAATGTGGGTGCGACAACTCAGACAAAAACAGGCGGAATCTGGGCTGATTTTTTCGGGACGCTTGGAGGGAGTTATTTTGAAGGCGATGTCGGTATCGGTACGTCAGACCCTCAAGCCCCGCTTCATGTAGACGTCACCAACCTCGCGGATAGCATCAACTGGGCGTCGTCCGTGCAGGGCGGAATCGAAGGGGATCTGATCGTATCGGAGGAAAATGCAGCTCTCAATCTTATCGGGGAAAACGGCTCGTACTTCTCTTCAAATATTCGTCTTTCGGAGGTGGATACCGCGGGAGATTATGAAGATGTATGGGGTATTTATCGTACAACGGCAAGTCAAGGATCACGACTTGAGATTGGATATTCCACAGCGGCGAATCCGAGCACCGGGTGGTGGTATGGTCAGAATAGAAAACTCATTATTCATCCTGATGGTACTGTGGTCATCGGAGACGAAGATAATCCCGTAGCAACCCTCCACGTCGTCGGCGATATCTACGCCACCGGCGACATCACCTGTGGCGGTTCTTGCGCCGGAGGCGGCGGCGGACAGTGGAGCTCAAGCGGCTACGGTATCTACTATGACGGCGATAATGAAGTGGAAATAGGACAGGACGAGCAATATGAAAGCCGATACCTGACCCTCTGGACGGAAAACGGCGACGAAGCGGTGCAAAAATTCATGGAAGCGGACGTGTATGGCATGGGATTTCGCTATGTAGCAAATGATAACAAGCTTTATTTTGATCGCTACCAAAACACTTCTTGGCCGGAAGCGGCAATGACACTGAAGCGTGATAATGGCTATCTTGGTATTGGTACGACCGATCCTGGCTATGAACTTGAGGTGGCGGGTGATATTGCCTACTGGTACGGTATTTATGACATTTCAGACGAGCGATTGAAAGAAAATATTACGGCGCTTACTGGAGCATTACCAAAGCTTGAGCAGATAAACGGTGTTTACTTCAACAAGACGGGAGAATTGAACCGTGGTCGCGAAGTGGGTGTCATCGCGCAAGACGTGGAGAAAGTATTGCCGGAAGCGGTTTCGGAAGGAGAGGACGGCTACAAACGTGTTGATTACACCAAGCTCGTACCACTCTTGATAGAAGCCGTGAAAGAACAGCAAACACAAATTGAAACACTTAAGCAAGAGGTAGAGACATTAAAATCACGATAACCCTTAATTGGAGATGTAATACCATCCCTAACCAATCCATTCCACCCAAGTCGTGAAAATTCCGGCTACGACTTTGAGAAAATCTCTCAACGTATCCCGATATGTCTCAATATTTTCTCTTCGTCTCGCACGAAATTTTCACGACTTAGTGGAAAACCTTCATTAGAGATGGTAAAAAAACAACACTGTTTCAAACAGTGTTGTTTTTTTACACATATGCGCGCCCTTTCTTCTGATTAGTTTGGTATAATACAGGTAATAATGTTTTTGTGTTTTCAGGTACCGCTATGCGTGTTGAAACCAGTCAATTAAAAAAATTTATCTTGGACTCCGGTCTTATGTCGGAGCACGATCTTTCACGCGCCGAAGAAGACGCGCGAGAAAAGAACATTCCGCTTAAGCAGGTACTTTTGAGTGATGGTCATATTTCCGAGGACGACCTGCGTCGCATGGAAGCATACGTGCTAGGGATCCCCTTTATTAACTTTAAAGATCACAAGATAGATTTTTCCACTTTAGCGCTCATTCCCGAACCAATCGCGCGCAAGCACAACATTATCGCGTTCAAAAAAACAGACGATTCCCTGGAGGTTGCTATGCTTGATACCGATGATCTTGCCGCCATTGATTTTGTAAAAAAGAAAGTGGGATTAAAGATATTGCCACGGCTGACTGACCAAGAGTCTATTAAGAATGCGCTTCTGCAGTATCAAAAAAGTCTGAAGGCGGAGTTCGGGGACATCATTCAAAAAGAAGCAAGCGCGCTCAAGGTAATGCCAGAGAGTGAACAAGGAGAGGTCGCTTCAGAGAAGGAGTTGAAAAAACTTGCCGAGGACCTGCCAGTCGTTACGATCGTTGACACGCTACTCAAGCATGCAATCGTGCAAAACGCTTCCGACATCCATATAGAGCCGCAAGAGCGTGAATTGATGATACGATACCGGATAGACGGTATTTTACATGACGCTATGGTACTGCCAAAGAATGTTGCTTCCGGGATCATCGCTCGCATCAAAGTTCTTTCAAATCTTAAGCTTGATGAAAAACGCCTACCGCAGGATGGTCGGTTCAAAATAGATAGTGACGGGGAAAACGTGGCATTTCGTGTCTCCACTCTGCCGACAGCCTTTGGTGAAAAGACGGTTATGCGTCTACTCAAAGAGTCCGCGGCGGGATTTACACTTGAAAGTTTGGGTTTCCATGGTGAAGCGCTTGAGCGCATCCATGAAGTGATGAAGCATACGACAGGAATGATCTTGGCGTCAGGACCAACAGGTTCCGGAAAGACAACGACACTCTATTCCATTCTTGATATACTGAACACGCCCAAGGTCAATATTTCTACCATTGAAGACCCTATTGAGTATCAAGTGCCGCGAGTGAACCAAACACAGGTAAAGCCCGAGATAGGTCTGTCATTCTCAAACGGATTACGCGCACTGGTACGCCAAGACCCCGACATCATCATGGTGGGTGAGATTCGAGACGGTGAGACGGCATCACTAGCCGTAAACGCGTCTTTGACGGGACACTTGGTGCTCTCCACTCTCCACACAAACTCTGCAGCTGGTGCCATTCCGCGCCTGCTTGATATGGGAATAGAGCCCTTCCTTCTCGTTTCCACACTGAAAGTTATTATTGCTCAACGGCTCGTACGAAAACTCTGCAAGGTGCGTGAGAAATATTTCCTGAGTGAAGCGGAACTCAAAACGCTTGCGAAGAAAATAGACACTGACAAACTCTTGACACAGCTTAAAGAGGAGAAGGTCGTTGAGCAAAAAACACCATGGGAGAAGGTGCCGTTTTATAAGGCAAAAAAATCAGAAAGTTGTGAAAGTGGCTACAGCGGGAGGATTGGTATTCACGAAGTATTGAAAGTGTCCCCCGCCGTCCAAGGACTTATCATGAAGGGTGCCACAGCAGGGGAAATCGAAGATCAGGCGAAAAAAGAAGGTATGAATACGATGCTTGAGGATGGTATTTTCTTGGCTGTTCAAGGGATCACTACTATAGAAGAAGTGTTTAGGGTTATTTCAGAATAAGAACTAATTATGCTTTTTAAATACAAAGCCATAGGTTCGGGAGGTGAAAAGATATCAAATAGCGCTGAAGCGAAAGATAAATTTGACCTTGCCAGGCAGCTGAAAGCGGAGGGCAAGCTCTTAATATTCGCCGAGGAGGAGGGCCACAAAACTGTTGTAAACATGACTTATGTCAATGCGTTTTTAAGCCGCGTTACCATGCAGGATAAAATTATCTTTGCGCGTAATCTTTCCGCCATGGTTCACGCGGGTCTTTCTCTTTCTCGCGGTATGAATATCCTTGAGCGGCAAACCAAAAATGAAAAATTTAAAAAGATATTGCGTACGGTCGGAGACGACATAAAAGAAGGAAGCAGTTTGGGCGACAGTATGAAAAAACATCCGAGCGCGTTTTCATCGCTCTTCGTCGCCATGGTGCGCGCGGGAGAAGAGTCGGGTTCTTTGACACAATCGCTGAAACTTATCGGAAGCCAAATGGAGAAAAGCTACAACCTGCAAAGAAAGATCAGAGGAGCGCTTGTTTATCCTGCCATCATTATGATCGCGATGGTGATCGTGGGAGCGCTTATGATGATATTCGTGGTTCCCACGCTCACGTCCACCTTTAAAGAGCTTTCCGCGGAATTACCGCTCTCCACTCAATTCATTATTTTTGTCAGTGATGTGCTTATCGCCCATACCGTGGCCATTTTCTCCTTGCTTGCGGTCGTGATTGTCATGCTTATCGCATTTTTCAGAACACAAAGAGGGAAACGCATATTGGATTTTACGTTTCTTCGTATTCCGATTATCGGGAAATTGGTAAAAAAAACGAATTCCGCGCGCACAACGCGTACACTCTCTTCACTCCTCTCTTCGGGAGTAGACATTGTTGAGGCGCTCGGCATTACCGGAGATGTTTTGCAAAATTCTTATTACAAAGAGGTTGTGGCGGAAGCGCGAGAGGGAATTCAAAAAGGACGCCCGCTTTCTAGCAACTTCTTAAAAGCGGAAGGTCTGTATCCGCTCATGGTTGGCGAGATGATGGAAGTTGGGGAAGAGACTGGGCAACTCTCCGAGATGCTCTTGGAGATCGCTGATTTTTATGAAGGAGAAGTGGAAGAGGCAACAAAAAGCATGGCGACCATTATTGAGCCGTTCCTTATGATCGTGGTTGGTGCCGTGGTCGGCTTTTTTGCCATTGCCATGATCTCGCCAACCTACAGTCTTCTTAGTAACATTTAGAAAGCAATTTTTTTATGCAATCCAGTCGAGAAACACAACCAATTACCAGGGCCGGATTGTCGCTTATTGATGTTATTGTCGGTGTCAGCCTCATGGTATTGGTGTTCGTTTCTATCTTCGGCGTATTCCGTTTGAGTACCGAAGTGATCGCGAACAGTAAGGCGCGTATCGGAGCGCTTGCGCTGGTGAATGAACAAGCAGAATACATACGCAGTCTCTCGTATGATGATGTGGGCACCGTAGCCGGTATTCCGTCAGGAAATATACCGCAGATTGAAACGATCACACTAAACGATGTTGAGTATATCAGAAGGATATTGGTGCAATACGTTGATGAGATAAAGGATGGTGAAGGGGCTGCGGATGAGAACGGTATTACCGCCGACTATAAACGCGCGAAGATTGAAGTAAAATGGACGATACGCCAGCAGGAAAAATCAATTATTCTCGTGACGAACGTTGTCCCCAAAGGGATTGAAAGTCTTGCGGGCGGAGGAACACTGATCATCAATGTTTTTGATGCGCTCGGCGCCGTGGTGGAAGGAGCGAATGTGCACATAGAGAACAACTCACTTATTCCTGCCGTTTCTGTTGATATATCGACTAATTCGGACGGCAAAGTGCTGTTTCCCGGCAGTCCCTCAGGCAACAACTATGAGATAACGGTTACGAAAACAGGTTATTCAAACGCGCAGACGTATGATGCCGATGCGGGAAATCCTAATCCTAACCCCGGACATTTGTCGGTTATTGCCGGAGAAACGACATCGGTGAGTTTCCAGATAGACAAGGTCAGCGGCAAGACTGTCAGAACCTTTACTCCGGTCGGGGATGATAGCTGGGAGGATCTGTTTGCGGACAGTTCAAAAATATCACAGTCGGCAAGCACCACAGTATCGGGAGGCGCGCTCGTACTGAGCGATTTTGGAAGCGGTTTTGAGCCCGAAGGATTCGCATATTCGGAAGATGTAAGCCCGCAGTATTTGACGAGTTGGCAAAACGTATCGTGGAACGATGTGGTGTCCGCGAGCACTAGTGTTTTATACCGATTGTATTATTATAACGCAGTTCCGGAGCTTGTTTTGATTCCCGACATAGACTTGCCGGGCAACGTAGCAGGCTTCATTTCTTCGCCGGTGGATCTTTCCGCTCTTAATATCGCCAATTACGACACGCTTCGGGTCGCGGCGTTTTTGGACAGTATTGACGCGTCCTCCACTCCCTCGGTGCTTGACTGGAGTATCGCTTACGCAGCCGGGCCTATTCCTTTGCCCGACATTCCTTTCCATATGCGCGGCACAAAGACGATCGGCACGGATGGCGGAGGTTTGCCAATCTATAAATATGAAGCTGATCTGCAGACAGACGGCAACGGGATCACGACCATCAACGATCTTGAATGGGATAATTATGACATCACAGTAAACAATGCCGGTTTAGGACTTGATATTTCCGAAGCATGCCCCTCACAACCGCGATCTCTCAATCCTGATACCACGGTAACGAGCGACCTTGTTTTATCGCCGCATACGAATCATTCGTTTCTGATATCCGTCACGGATATCAGTAGCACACCGATCCAAGGTGCATCCGTGCGTTTGTATCGTCTGCCGTTTGACGAAACGCAAAACACTTCTTCCTGCGGACAGACTTTCTTCAGCGGGCTTTCTCAGGGAACGGTTTCGGGAGACAATCCGTATTCACTAACCGTATCAATGGCCGGGTATCAAGATATTATGCTCAGCGAAGTGGATGTCGATGGGGCATCAAAAATATCTATCGTGCTACAGCCATAATATGAAACACACGGAAACACAACAAGACCATACGGAAAAAGGACTCACCTTTATTGAAGCGATCGTGGTGATCGCGGTCTTTTCAATAGTCATGATCGCTCTTACGTCTTCCATACGATATTTTTATCGCGCCAACGCCTACAACATTGAACAATCCCTGTCTGTCAACAATGCACGCAAAGGTATTGAGTATATGGTGCGTGATATTCGCGAAGCAACTTACTCAGACGAAGGATCATACCCGATCATTGATGTTGATAGCACTAGCATATATTTTTACAGCGATGTTGACCGGGACAACAATGTTGAACGCATACGCTATTTTTTGGAAGGAATCTTGTTAAAAAAGGGCGTAACTGAATCAAGCGGGGACCCTTTGACTTACCATGACATGGACGAAGTAGTAAGTATCGTTTCGGAATATGTGCAAAATGAAAATCAGGGAGTACCCATTTTCCGCTATTATGATAATACTGGCGGAGAGATATTGAATTATGGCGCCAATATTACCTCTATCGCATTTATTACGGTAAACTTAATAGTGAACATCAATCCCGCGAGACTGCCCAACGAATTCACTCTTCGATCCAGCGCCACCATGCGCAACCTCAAGACAAATCTGTAATAAGACCGGGATGATCAAAAAGTATTGCCATATGACAAAAAGAGAACATCAAGATATGAAATCACCCAAACATAAAAATACGCGGGAATATTTTCTGGGGTCCGTGTTTCCATATTCTCGCAAAAAAGGATACATTACCTTGCTCGTGATGGTTTTTTCAACCGTCTTTGTTACTATCGTGTTCGGTCTTGCCGGTTTCGTGTTTGTGCAGAATAAAGTAAGTATTGCGAAAGAAGATCGTGAGCGCGCCATTCAGATCGCGGAGGCGGGACTTGATTACTACAAGTGGTTTCTTGCGCACAATCCCGGTGATCTGACTGACGGAACAGGCACTTCGGGACCGTACGAGCATACCTATTCTGATCCCGAAGGAGGAGTGATCGGCACGTTTTCGCTTGAAGTAGATGGAAACTTGAAATGCGGTGATGTTACATCAATAGACATCACGTCAACGGGCTGGACTACCGACAACTCTGCGTTGAAGAGAAAAGTGTTTGGCAAATACGCGCAGCCTTCCGTTGCCGAATATGCCTACATTTTGAACAGTAGTGTGTGGGCGGGATCCGACAGGACCATTACCGGTCGCTATCACTCAAATGGCGGTATTCGGATGGATGGCATCAATCAATCATCGGTGACCTCCGCGGTGGAAAGTTGGCTATGCACGAGTTCGTTTGGATGCAGCCCCTCAGCGACACAGGATGGTGTTTTTGGGGACGGAGCAGGATCAAACTTGTGGGAATTTCCCGTAGAGCCGGTTGACTTTGTGGGCATCACGCAAAATCTTGTGAATATGAAAACCAAGGCGCAGGCGAACGGCTTGTATTTCGGTCCTGTGGGAGGAGAATCAAACAAGAGAGGATACCACGCGATTTTCCGAGTGAACGGCACTCTTGATGTGTACCAGGTTACCAATACCAGTTATGTTTGGGGCTATAATTCCGATACGGGATGGGAGAGAGAATATAATACCATTACCAGCGAAAATCTTCTCGGAAATTATACTATCCCTGCCGGTTGCGCGCTAGCGTTTTTTGAAGACAAGCTCTGGCTTGAAGGAACCGTTAACAGTAAAGTAACTGTTGTCGCTGCCGATGTATCGCAGCCGAATTATGATCCCGACATCATTATTAATGGCAATATCACGTATGCCACGCTTGACGGTACTAATGGATTGACGGCAGTCGCAGAACATTCCATTTTGGTCCCGCTTGTGTCGCCTGACAACATGGTGATCCGTGGTGTGTTGGTGGCGCAGAACGGGAACTTTGGGAGGAACTATTATACGTCAAGCGGTTCGTACCGCGTTCCTTCCTCGCTGAATTCGTATATATTGAGAAATTCTCTCACTATGAACGGCTCCATTGTTTCAAACGGACGTGTGGGAACCAGATGGAGTTGCGGCGGGGCGTATTGTTCCGGATATGCCACTCGGTACAATTCCTATGACCGCCAACTTGCCAGTGATCCACCGCCACTGA
Source organism: Patescibacteria group bacterium (assembly GCA_024654605.1). Taxonomy (GTDB): domain Bacteria; phylum Patescibacteriota; class Minisyncoccia; order Phycocordibacterales; family JANLHH01; genus JANLHH01. Next base: position 19,684 of record JANLHH010000067.1, read on the forward strand.
CGCCGTTCGTTGACGATGAATATACCTTCATTGAGTGGAGAGAAGAACAGTGACTTATACTCATTGGGTTATTGGACGTCGGACGTCCAATGGTAAGGTTGGTACTGAAAGGGGTATATGCACGCGAATGCATTGTTTTTCCGCAAGAGTTACTGAAAGAAAAAACATGATATAATGAGCGTCATGGGTAAAGTAATCATTATCGCCAACTGGAAGATGAACCCGCTCTCGCTTACGGAAGCGAAGCGTATTTTCACCGATACTAAAAAAACGGCACAAACCTTGCGCAATGTACAGAGCGTGGTGTGCCCACCGTTCATTTATGTGAATGAATTAAAGAGTCTGGTTTCGGGACGCCGTTGTCTTATAGGAGCACAAGATGTTTTTTTTGAAAGAAACGGCGCGTACACGGGAGAAATATCGGCAGCCATGCTTGCCAAAGCGGGAATAAAATATGTCATTGTCGGACACTCGGAGAAAAGGACGTTTGGTGAAACCGATGAAGTGGTGAATAAAAAGACGCTCGCGGCGCTCAAGGAAGGGCTCCATGTTGTACTCTGTGTCGGAGAACGCGAGCGCGATGAGCACGCGCTCTATTTTGATTTTATTCGCCGAGAGCTTGAGCATGCGCTCAAAGGTGTGCCAAAGAATCTGACCCACAAGCTACTTATCGCCTACGAACCGATCTGGGCGATAGGCAGGGAGGCAAAAAGCGCAGATACACCGGCAGGCACTTTTGAGACAACGCTTTTTATACGGAAAATTCTTGCGGAAAGATATGATAAAAAAATGGCCATGAACATGCCGATACTCTATGGAGGGTCAGTGAACAAAAAAAATGCGCGCGAGTTTCTTGTTCACGGTGGCGTGCAGGGGCTTTTGGTGGGACGGGCAAGTCTTACCCCTGCACATTTCGCCGAAATATTAAAAGAAGCTGATCGTCCATAAAGACTCTATCATGAAAAAATCTACGCATATCATACGCGGTATAAAAGAATTTCCGCGCATAAAAGATATTAAGGACCTCAAAGGCAAGCGCGTGCTGTTGCGCCTTGATTTGAATGTCCCGATAAAGAATGGGCGTGTTATTGACGACTTCCGCATCATAAAATCACTTCCCACGATAAAGTTTCTAAAAAAACACGGCGCGCGAGTCGTTATCATAAGTCATATCGGGAGAGACAAGAAGAGCACATTAGAGCCTGTAGCGCGACACCTCAGCACCTACGTAAAGGTTGGTTTCATACCCGAGCAAATAGAGGAGAAACTCCAAACCATTATTAATAACATGAAAAATGGGACCGTCGTCGTTCTGGAAAACGTACGCAGAGATCCCGGCGAGATAAAAAATGATAAGGTGTATGCGAGAAAACTCTCCCTGCTGGCAGATGTGTACGTCAACGATGCATTTTCCGCGTCGCACCGCAAGCATGCTTCTATTGTCGGTATCTCCAAATTTCTTCCCTGCTATATCGGGTTTCTCTTTGAAGAAGAACTTAAACATCTCTCTGCGACATTTCGTCCACTGCGGCCATTCGTGTTCATTTTGGGCGGCGCAAAACTTGAGACGAAAATCCCCCTGATTAAAAAGTATTTGAATATCGCGGATACTGTGTTTGTGGGCGGCGCTTTAGCCAATGTCCTTTTGAAAGCGGGAGGGCGTGAGATCGGCAAGTCGTTTACCGGCAACTTCAGCGGCCGGGTGAACGCGCTTTTGCGTCATAAAAAACTTCTCATGCCTTCTGACGTGTTGGTAGGGAGAAATGGAAAAAGTGTCGTGAAAAAAGTGGGTGAGATTCTCCCTTCCGACACGATTGTTGATGTGGGACCTAAAACGGTTGAAGCACTTGAAGAACGTATTGGAAAAGCGCGATCGGTTCTTTTCAATGGACCGCTTGGGAACTATGAAACTGGGTATGATAAAGCAACGGCGCATGTGCTCAGAACGATTGCGAAAAGTAAAGCACGGTCCGTACTTGGCGGAGGCGACACCGCATACCTAGCGATGCGTTTACGGCTTGAGAAAAAGTTTACTTTCATCTCAACTGGCGGAGGCGCTATGATAGAATTCTTGGCAAAAGGCACATTGCCGGGAATTAAGGCATTGAAGAAAAAAGGAGACAAGAGGAAAAGATAAAGAGAGAGCTAGATCTCTCTCTTTATCTTTTCCGCCATGGTGTTTATTTCATCATCGGCATACCATTCTTTCCCTTTCCACAAGTGAAGACCGTCATCCTCAAAACGAGGGATGAGGTGGACGTGGGTGTGAAAAATGATTTGCCCCGCCGCTTTTTCATTATTGATATACATATTGATGCCGTCCGCATGCGTAGCATTTTTTACCGCTCGGGCAACTTTTTTCATAGCGGGAAACAGGAGCGCCAATGTCCCATCGGGTGTTTCAAGTATGTTTCGGGAATGTTCTTTCGGTATGAGAAGAGTATGCCCTTTGTGTACGGGTGTGATATCCAAAAAAGCGAGAAAGTGGTCATCTTCATATACTTTTGCGCTCGGGATCTTTCCTGTTACAATCTTGCAAAATAAACATTCATTCATACTTTTATTATATGATAAAGGAACAGACAAATGAACCCATTTCCATGGAAAGCCATCATTTTGACAAAAGAGGATTCTTGTTTTTTCTGGGGAAAAGCTTTCTTTTTGCCGTTCTTTTGACAGGTGCGTATTATGGACCGCAGATTGCAGTAGAGCGCTCCCCAAGTCTCTACTCTGATAGGACAGAACCCGTAACACACCTCTTAGCGTTCGGGGAGGCCAAAGAGGAAAAAAGAAACGAGGGAGAAGCGTTTGTGTCCGTATCAAACAGGGAAGAGGAGACGATACGTCTCGGCTTTGTCGGAGATATGATGTTTGACAGAGGAGTACAGTCGCACATTCTCCGCTATGGTAGTGGGAATCCCGACTTCTCGTTTGAGAAAATACAAATATACCTCAAGACGTTTGATGTTTTGTTTGGCAATCTAGAGGGGCCTGTTTCTCTCAAAGGCACTGACCAAGGATCAGTGTATTCGTTCCGTATGTCTCCCGCCGTGGTTCCCGCGCTTTCCCGAGCGGGCTTTCGTGTTGTGTCGGTTGCGAATAATCACATAGGAGATTTTGGTACAGAGGCCATGATAGACACGTTCCGTCGTCTAAGCGATGCATCAATTATCCATAGCGGAGGCGGAATGACCTCGGCGGAAGCATATGATCCAAAGACTATTACCGTCCGTGGCACACGCATCTCGTTCTTGGCTTTTAGTGAATTTGGAAAAAATTATCTTGAGGCAAAAGAGTACGATCCAGGCATCGCGGTAATCTCTCGGGGAAGCCTTCAAACAAGCATCACGCGAGCAAAAGAAGTGAGCGATGTGATTGTCGTCTCATTTCATTTTGGCGCCGAATACGAGCCTCTGCCGAATGACTACCAAAAAGAGATTGCTCATTTGGCGATTGATCTTGGCGCAGATCTTGTGGTCGGACACCATCCGCATGTGGTAGAGCCGCTTGTGCGTTACAAAGAAGGATACATTGCGTATAGCTTGGGCAATTTTATATTTGATCAGAATTTTTCACCAGAGACAATGGAAGGTGCAGTGCTGGAAGTTGACCTCCACGGTGCGCGTATTGCCGGCGCGAAGCTCACCCCCATTAAGATCAACGTACATTTTCAGCCGGAGCTTTTGATTCAATAACTACGGAAGGCTCCTCCATGATATAATTTCTCCAATGAAAGCAGATAAGGTTGCCGATGAGGCAAAAGAAGACACACCAGAAAACCTCAATAAGTATCCCGAGCTTACTCGGAAGCTGCTTATCAATCGGGGTATTACGACAGAAGAGGAGGCAGAGCGGTTCTTGAATCCCGACTATGAGCGTGATATACACGACCCGTTTTTGATCCTCTCTATGGACAAGGCGGTTGACCGGATACTTCAGGCGATTGACGCGAAAGAGAATATCATTATCTATGGCGATTATGATTGCGATGGTATTCCTGGAAGCGTCATTATGCACGATTTTTTTAAAAAGATCGGTTATCGGAATTTTGAAAATTACATTCCGCATCGGCACAAAGAAGGGTACGGACTTAATATTCCCGCCGTGGAACAATTCGCACAAAAAGGCGTTACGCTTCTCATTACCGTTGATTGCGGGATTACCGACGTAGAGGAGGTGGCGCGTGCGGGAGCGCTCGGTATAGACGTCATCGTGACCGATCATCATTTGCCACAGGAAATACTCCCCGCCGCGTTCGCCATCTTGAATTCTAAACAAGAAGGTGATACGTATCCTGATAATATGCTCTGTGGGGCATCTGTCGCATGGAAGCTCGTGTCAGCGCTCTTGCAGAAGGGCTCGTTTGACGTACCAAAGGGGTGGGAAAAATGGCTTCTTGATATGGCGGGTCTCTCCACTATTGCGGATATGGTGCCTCTCAAAAATGAGAACCGAGTGCTCGCGCATTATGGCCTCAAGGTGCTCCGTAAAAGTAAACGACCGGGTCTCTTGAAACTTCTCCGAAAGATGTCGGTTGAACAAAACCATCTTACGGAAGATGATATCGGTTTCATGATCGCTCCGCGCATCAACGCGGCGAGTCGCATGGATATACCAATGAAAGCGTTTCATCTCCTCTCCACAGAGGACGAAGTGCTCGCGGGGGAGCTTTCCGACCACCTGCATAAAATAAATGATGAGCGCAAGTGGACAGTTGCGAACATTATGAAGGAAACAAAAACGATGCTTACCCACCGAGAGCTCCGGAGTGTGATCGTGATAGGCAATCCAAAGTGGCAAATTGGTGTCTTGGGAATCGTGGCGGGCAATATCTGCGAGGAGTACGAGCGTCCCGTGTTTGTGTGGGGCAGAGAGGGGAGTGAGAATATTAAAGGTTCATGTCGTTCTGATGGAAGCGTGAATGTCGTGGAATTGATGACCAGTGTGCGAGAGGAGCTTTTCATCAATGTCGGCGGACATGAACTTGCGGGCGGTTTTTCCATCTCACACGACAATATACATACTCTTGAAGATGAGCTTGCTCTGGCATATGAAAAAGTGAGCCGTGCGGGTAACAGAACAGAAGAACTCTTGATAGATGCGAAGCTTTCTCTTGATGAGGTGACGTGGAATACCTATGGCGAGATTGAACGACTGGCGCCGTTCGGTATCGGAAACCACAAACCCACATTCCTTTTTGAGAATATAAGAATTGAAAGTGTACGGCACTTCGGCAAGGAGAAAAACCATCTGGGTCTTGATTTTAAAAACAGCGCCGGGCGCAATGTTTCAGCGATCGGATTTTTCATGGATAAAGACGCATTTCCCGGAGTGGAGGTGACAGTGGGCGAACAGATAACTCTCGTGGCAACCCTTGAGAAATCGCTCTTTCGCGGCCGGGCAGAGCTTCGGTTGCGGATTGTTGAGATACGAAACGTTTGACAATAATGCATTTTCAGGTACCCTAGGGGTCAGCAAGTTCATGATATTCAACGATTATTTCACGAAAGAGGTGTTTTGATGCGGAAGAGTTCATATCTATTACTAAGCGCCGGGAGTTCTTTGCTTATTACCCAGATAAAGCCAAACGAATCGCGCACGCGGTTTGAGCGAAAAGTGTATGCTCTGACAGTAGGAGAGAACAACACGTACATTAAAGTGAGGTTTGATAAGCTGATACCGGCGGAATATGGTCTTTCAAAGAGGCGCGCGCTGTACTTTTTCCCTGATACGGCACGATGGAGAGGGGTTCTTTATTCGGATCGGTACTTTGATGCCGAGGAACAACTGACCTTTAAGGTTGAGGTCATAGGCATGCGCTATCTGACACAACCGGAAATGTTCAAAGAGCTTGGCTTGTCTATTTCCGGGTTTGACCTCAGGTATCTGTTTTTTGAGAAATTTTTCGGCATATGTGGTTTGCCCAATATGCTGCCTGACGGGACGGCAATGAGATTCGTGGACACGAAAGGCGATACGCTCCGAGTGTTTGCGAAGGATATGCTCAGCAAGTGGAGTGATCTTTTTACCATTGAAGAACAACTCATGATTGCCGAATACCTCAAACAGGATTAGTTGTTTTCCCCGCCCCGATGTAATAATCAGGGCGGGTTTTATTATTCCTGAGCTGAGAGCGGGATGAAAACCGAAACAACGAAGTTGTGAGGTTTTCATCCCGTCCGAGCGACGGAATATCAAAAGGTTTAATGGTTTAATACCTTTTATTCTTGAAAAATACTGATATAGTGGTGATATGACCAAGCGAAAAATAATCATTTACACGGACGGCGGCTCTCGGGGAAATCCGGGTCCTGCCGGTGCTGGCGCTTATATCACCGATGGCGAAGGCAAGAAACTAAAAGGCGTCTCAAAGTTTCTTGGTGTGCAGACGAACAATTTTGCCGAATATGAAGCGGTGGTCCTCGGATTGCACGAAGTAAAAAAAATGTTTGGCAAGAATGTGAGAGACATGGATATTGAAGTCAGGATGGACAGCGAGCTGATCAAAAAGCAATTAAGCGGCGAGTATCAAATACGAGAGGAGTCGCTTTTCCCTCATTTTATCAAGATATGGAACATGCAAGTAAAGGACCTGCCGAAATTGAAATTTACCCATGTACCGCGTGAAAAAAACCAAGACGCAGACCGATTAGCGAACGAAGCAATGGACGATGGTCAATAAGACATGGCACTCCATTTCGCATTTTTCATTTTCATAGCAGGTTTTACGAGCGGGATTGCCTTCCGCTCGTTTTTTGACCTTGGTGTTTCATTCGCTCTCTTTGCGGTGTTTCTCTCGGTCGCTCTTTATCTATATGCTCGTTTTTCCACCCACAAAGGCCTTGTCTTTGTGGGTGCGATAGCAATAGGCATCTTTGCTCTCGGGGTTGGAATGTTGCGGTTTGATCTCTCCGTCCGAAACACAGGGGATCCTTTCCTGGATACTTTGATAGGGCAACGCGTGGAGGTGAGCGGAGTGGTGGTTGACGAGCCGGATGAACGGGAATTTAATACGCGTCTCGTTATCGCGCTTGATGCGGTCAAAAGAGATGAGCAACAGGAAAAAATAAAAAGTAAAATAATTCTATCCGCCGCACAGTATCCGGAGTACGACTATGGCGACCGGGTGTACCTCGTCGGCAGACTTCAGAAACCAAAAAATTTCACGTCGGATACCGGAAAGGAATTTAATTACGAGGAATTTCTCGGCAAAGACGGTATCTATTATGAGTTGGTCAATCCTTCGATTGAACTCTTGGGGAAAGGGGAAGGAAATATGGTGAAGAGCGCGTTGTTTTCTTTGAAGCATTCATTTTTAGAGCGGGTCTCTCGTGTTATTCCTGAACCGCACGCTTCTCTTTTGGGCGGACTTGTCGTCGGTGCCAAGCAAGCGCTCGGCAACGACCTTTTGGATGATTTCCGCACCGCTGGTATCATCCACATTGTGGTGCTCTCCGGATATAACATCACTATTGTCGCCGAAGCAATCATGAGATTTTTCTCTTTTCTTCCGCGCATCGCGGGAATGTGGCTCGGCGTTGTCTCAATCGTGTTCTTTGCCGTCATGACCGGCGCCGGCGCGACGATCGTGCGCGCTTCCATCATGGCGCTTCTGGTGATCCTGGCGCGCGCCACAGGAAGAACACACGACATCACCATCGCGCTCTTTTTGGCGGGGTTTCTTATGCTTGCCCACAATCCGAAGATTCTTATGTTTGATCCCTCATTCCAACTCTCTTTCCTGGCAACATTGGGACTTATCTATGGCGCGCCGCTTGTTGAGAAATATTTTCATCTGGTACCGACACGGTTTCAATTGCGCGAATTCGCAACGGCGACCATTGCGACACAGATCTTTGTACTACCCCTGCTTCTCTATATGACGGGAGAATTCTCCGTGGTCGCGCTTCCCGTCAATCTTCTCGTTTTAGTGTTCATTCCATTGACCATGTTGTTTGGTTTTTTGACGGGAGTGGTTGGTTTTGTGAACACCACTCTCTCGGTGCCTTTTGCCGCGGTGTCGTATCTTTTTCTTGCCTATGAATTACAGGTTGTGGAATTCTTCTCCTCTTTGCCTTTTGCGTCAGTCTCTGTTCCCTATTTTCCCCTGTGGCTCTTGGTAATATTGTATATACTAATAAGTGCAATGGTTTTCAGATTATACAAAAATACACGCCATGCAGAACGTTAAAAAACACGCTCACTTACTCTTTTTGACACTCTTTTTTATCATGAATGTTTTTATCTGGTCGGTGATTTTTAGAGAGGATCGAGGCGGCGTGCTTACGGTGGCATTCTTGGATATAGGACAAGGAGACGCAGTCTTCATTGAAGCGCCGAACGGAAATCAAGTATTGCTTGATGGGGGACCGAACAAGCGGGTATTGCGAGAACTCGCTTCGCTCATGCCTTTCTATGATCGATCCATTGATGTGGTGATCGCTTCGCATCCCGACAAAGATCATGTGGGCGGACTGCCGGCTGTCTTAGCGCGTTACGATGTTCGCATAGCGATTGATCCTGGCGTGGAGCACGACACGAGCGTGTATCAAGAATTTGAAAGATTAGTAGAAGAAGAAGATATTGAAAGAATACGCGCGCGCAGAGGACAGATTATTTGGCTTGATCAGAGTGTGTACTTGGAAATATTATTCCCCGACAGAGACCCTGTCGGATGGGACACGAATGATGCTTCAATCGTTGCCCGACTGGTATATGGCGATACTTCCTTCATGCTCACAGGGGACTCTCCGCAAAAGATGGAACAATATCTTGTAGGGCTTGATGGCGAGGCGCTTGCCTCCGACGTATTGAAACTTGGCCACCATGGCTCTAAAACATCAACATCTGAATTGTTTTTAGGATTCGTTTCTCCCTTATACGCGATCATTTCCGCGGGGAAGAACAATCAATACGGTCATCCTCACCAAGAGGTGCTGGAATTGGTGGAGCGGTTTAGAATCCCCATATTCGCGACATACGAAGTAGGAAATATTATCATGCGAACGGACGGAACAAACATTTTCATTGATTGAATGAAGGGGATTCGTAATAGAAAAAGTCCGCCTCTCGTAGGCGGACTTTTTCTATTATCTCTTCTTTTTTGTTTCCAGGTGTTTGTTCGCCTTCATGCATTTTGTGCACACCTTGGTTCGTGAGCCATCCGGCATGCGCGCCCACTGGAGATTGGGTTGGCGTCTCACTTTTCCAGTCGGATTAAACTGTGTAGCACGAACACGGTTGGAATATCTTCCACCGACCTGCGAACCTTTATTGCATATTGGGCATTGCTTAGCCATATTGACTTTGTATGATATCATGGAATCCATAATATGCAAGCCTGGTAGTGAAATTTGACATGGCATAAAATGTGCGCCAACGCGCCAAAAGGCACTATGTCAAATGCTACTATCGGGCGAGCCACGTAGTAAATATCATGGAATTAGATTTTGTTTTTACCATTGCAATACTCATCATGTCGGTGGTTATCCATGAGGTTTCTCATGGGTATGTGGCGCAAATGTTCGGTGACCCAACAGCCCGTCTTGCCGGGCGGCTGACGCTTAACCCGATCAAACATCTTGATCCGGTGGGTTCATTTTTAGTGCCGGTAGCCACCTATTTTCTTGGCGGGTTTATTTTTGGATGGGCGCGTCCGGTTCCCTATAACCCTTATAACCTCTCCAACCAGCGATGGGGGACGGCCTTGGTCGCGGCGGCGGGAGCGCTTTCTAATTTGTTCATCGCGATCGTTTTCGGGCTTTTGATCCGATTTTCCGATCTACTCGGCATAGCGTCAGAGGCATTTGTAGACATTGCAAGCATTATCGTTTTTCTCAACATCATTCTGGCGGTCTTTAATATGATTCCCGTCCCGCCACTGGACGGTTCCAAGGTACTATTCTCCCTTTTGCCGCATCACCTCAATTATATTCAGGATTTTTTAGAGCGATATGCTCTGATCCTGATATTCTTCCTCGTTCTCTTTCTGTGGCGTTTTGTTCTCCCTATGGTGTTTTTCCTCTTCTCGCTCATTACCGGCGTCGGTTTCAGTTTCTAAAGAATGGGGAAGGCTTGCATTTTTTATGGGGACGTATTAAAGTAATGCCTACGGGCAAAGGCCTTGTTTTTGTTTGAAAGTGAAGAAATAACAAAATATTAAAGCACCCCCAATAAATACGAGACTCCAATCCTACCACATACCTATTTTATATATGCCTACAATCAACCAATTAACAAAACGAAGACGAAGCAAGGGGTTCAGAAAGAGCAAAACCGTCGCTTTGACGCGTGGTTTTAATACAATTGAGAACAAACCGGTATGGTACCCGTCTCCGTTCAAGAGAGGCGTGTGTGTAAAGGTTTCAACCACTACGCCCAAAAAACCAAACTCAGCGCTGCGAAAGATAGCCAGAGTACGCCTTACCAATGGTATGGAGGTTACTGCGTATATTCCAGGTATGGGACATAATTTACAGGAACACTCGGTGGTATTGCTCCGCGGTGGACGAGTGAAGGACCTTACCGGCGTACGGTATACGATTGTACGAGGTATGTTGGACGCATCGGGCGTTGAGAACAGGAAGAAATCACGCAGTCGTTACGGCGCCAAATCCCCAAAATAGACACCATAAACAGTTTTTAATTTAATGAAATAATGCGACGAGCAGTAAAAAATCGAATACCGGCTTCCCCTGATTATGTCTACAATTCTCAAAAAGTAGGCCAGTTCATCAACTATCTCATGATGGGAGG
>JANLHH010000076.1 GCA_024654605.1 Patescibacteria group bacterium
TTTGACTGGCTAAAGCCGGCAGTTGATCTTCTTGATTGCGACATTTCATATGGAATCGTTTATGGACATACCTTACGCTTCGAACTGGAACACTATAAACCTTATGGGAAGCTTGTCGGATTTTGTTTCAGCAAACCGAATCCCCCCGCCAGGTGGCTGGAAGGGAACACTCTTTCAGAGAGACTAGTAGAGCTTGGAAAATCTGATTGGACCACAATGGGATGGTATGCCCTTCAAAGAACAGAAATATTATCGATCATAATAAAAAATGCTAAAGAATATAATTTGGATGGTTACCATTTTGAAAAATTATTAGTTTTTTGCCAAACAGCGTTATCGAAAACCCGGATGCTCGATTATATATATCTGGCAAGGCAGGACTGTAATGGAAAAAAACTTCCATACTCATTTAAAGTGGTGCGAGAGTCACTTGGAAAACTTATAGATGTATGCGCGTCTATTCTATCGCAGTACAAAAACGTTGAAATGAAATCTGCAATCAGCATGGTTGAGGATGCCTTCAGAGCTGAGATTTATCAGCTTAAGAAAAGCGACTCAAGGAGATACTTAAGAATAATTGGCAATCGTTTTCCCTATCTTCGTGAACTGAAATCTCACTTTTATTGCTTAATGAGAAAAAAACTGTCCAAATTAGATCCGCTTCTTCCAGACGTGCGATTTCCATCTTCACCAAAGATCAGTTTAGACCACCCGAGGATAAAAGATATCATTGACATCGTTTCCCGCGTTCCAATTTCGATAACGCCCTTAGTCAGTATCGGTGTGCCCGTCTTCAACGGGGAAAAAGGGCTTGTTAGGGCCTTGGATTCCTTGATTGAGCAGGACTATCACAATATAGAGATAATCATTTCGGACAATGGCTCGACTGATACTACTCCTGATATTTGCACAAAATATGCCCGGGAAGATTCGAGAGTGAGACATTATAGGTCGGAGGAAAATCGCGGTGCTGTATGGAATTTTAACCGGGTCTTCGATCTGTCTTCCGGCAAATATTTCATGTGGGCAGCGCATGATGACCAACGCGAGCTATCCTTCGTAAGCGCGTGCGTTGAGAAAATGGAACAATGCCCTGACGCCGTTCTATGTCAAGCTCATACGGCCATGTATATTGAAGGACGAGAGGAAATGGTTTCAACCAACGACCTGGACTGCTTTGACGGAGTAATGGGATCGATAGGGAGATATCGTGAAACCTTGAAACGGTCTCCAGCGACGGCAATATATGGTCTTTATCGCTCTTCGGCCATGCGCAAGACTCAGATGTTCCAAAAAAGCATTGCGACTGATGTGGCGTTCATCCAGGAGTTATCTCTCCATGGCGAGTTCGTTCAGGTTCCCAAGGTGTTGTTCAATTACATTATAAGGGGAAAATGGCATACCGTTCATCAGGATTATCGTGCCATTTTTGGCACGGAAAGGAAACCGTGGTGGTATCTGCCGTTTGTTGTTTTGTTTTGCAGTCATTTTGAGCGTGTGGCTTGCGCGTCTATTCCATTTTCTATTAAGCTTCGCTTGTGGGGCGTGTTGATTTGTCACGAAATCAGGCGGTTGACGTCAAAGGTCTTGATCAAGGTGGTTGGACGGTTTTGTCCGGAGAGATGGAAGGAGAAGTTGGGATGCTGGATTTACTGGCGGTGGATGCACAGTCCAAATGTGAAGGTTTGCTGTAAGGATCTTTT
>JANLHH010000087.1 GCA_024654605.1 Patescibacteria group bacterium
GGGTAGATAAGGTGATTTTCAAATTGCTGGATGATGACATAGAGACCGATTACCATAAATCCGAGCGTTGGACCGTCGAGAAAACCCAACAATACCGCCGGCACTGCCGCGATGATTGGCCCAAATATCGGAATAAGTTCCGCGATAGCGGCAAAGATCGCCAAAGTGAATGCATATTTAACACCAAGGATAGTGAGGCCGAGATAGACCAGGACGCCTATCAGGAGTCCTAGCAAGAGTTGTCCTTGCATCCATTTCCCAATTTTCGCCTGCGAACGCTTCCAGAGGTCAATCACATATTTTTCATGCTTATTAGGTACAATGATCTGCAAAAAGTCTTCAATGCCACGCTCTTGAACCGCCAAATAGAACGAAATAATAATCACGAGTATGAAACTGAACACACCACCAAAGACGGTAGAGAACGTCTGGAAGATGTTATTTGAAAATCCCGCAATGACGGCTTGCACATTCTTGATTGCCTCACCCAAAGAGAATGTCTTGGAAATGTCACCCACCAACCCCTCGGCGCCAGAACCGGTGATCGGATTGATGAGATTGATTGATTCAATATATTGCGGAAGAGAAGACGAAAGACTTGAGAACTCGCTGAAAAATGGCGGTATGAAAAGATAAAAGATCATCACTATAAGTGCCACGATGAACACATATACGAATATCACCGCGGGAATGCGCGGAATGCGGTACTTCCCAAACCAGCGCGTCGCGGGTTCTACCGCGGAAGCAATCACGACAGATGTCAGGAGGACGAGCACAAGATCACGAAGAATGTAGAGTAGGACAAATAAAAGACCGAGCAGTATCGCGCGCAAAAAAGTACCTGAAGAAATGTTGATGATGATGTTCTTCTCGTTCATGTCTTATATAATACTACGTTTTATGCGATCCGTTAACTCACTCGCGGGAACCCTCTCTTGAGTGCCGGTGTCGCGGTCGCGGAGTGTAACCGTATCATCCGAAAGGGTGTCAAAGTCCACCGTAATGCAGAAAGGTGTTCCGATCTCATCTTGCCTGCGGTAGCGTTTGCCGATATTACCGTTGTCATCCCATGCCACCTGCGGAATCTCTTTTTTGAGAGCCAGATACACCTCGCGCGCCTTCTCTACCAATTGTGGCTTGTTTTTCAGGAGCGGAGAAACCATTGCTTTTACGGGGGCAATTGCCGGTTTTAGCTTTAAAAACACACGCTTTTCTCCGCCCATCTCGTCTTCGGTATAAGAAGAGACCAGTACAGCAAGTATGGTGCGGTCAACGCCAAGAGAAGGTTCTATAACGTGGGGGGTGAATTTTTCCTTCGTCTCTTCGTCAAAATATTTCAAATCAACGCCCGAATGTTTTTCGTGTGCGGAAAGATCAAAATCGGTACGATACGCAAGCCCCCAGAGTTCCTTGCGCCCAAACGGATAATCAAATTCAAAGTCAATAGTACGCTTGCTGTAGTGCGCAAGTTCTCCGGAAGGGATATTGTTTTCATGTACCGTTGTTTTACGTAGCCCCACCGCATCGGCAAAAGCATGCATGATAGTGCGCCATTCTTCAAACGCATCTTCCCATGCGTCCGGTTTTACAAAATACTCCACCTCCATTTGCTCCAATTCGCGCAACCGGAACACAAAATCGCGAGGAGCGATCTCGTTACGAAACGCTTTACCAATCTGCGCAATACCAAAAGGCAGCTTCGGATGCAGAGAATCCATGATATTTTTATAGTTCACGAAAATACCGCCGGCGGTTTCGGGGCGAAGATACACAACCGCCCCGTCGCCTTCTGTGGCGCCTGCATGTGTTTTGAACATCATATTGAATTGGCGCACGTCGCCGAATGATCCGCCGCATTCCGGACACGCATCGCTGTCGAGATGATCAGCGCGGAACCGCCTTTTGCATTTCTTACATTCAATAAGCGGATCGGAAAACCCGCTCACATGACCGGATGCTTCCCACACCTTTGAATTCATCAGGATTGCCGCATCAACCCCAAACATGTCGTCACGGTCATCAACAAACATTTTCCACCAGGCGCTCTTTATATTATTTTTCAAAGCGACCCCGTATGGCCCGTAATCCCACGTACCCGCAAGGCCGCCGTATATTTCAGAGCCTTGATAAATAAACCCTCGGCGCTTGCAGAGAGAAACGATCTTATCCAATGTATCTTCTTGTGTAGTGTTATTTTCCATATTATCCCCTGTTGCCAGATACTCTACACCCTACACCCTATTTCCTTATTGAACAACCTGGCTGGCAGCGGCATTAGCTGCCGGATCGCCACCCAAGTGGGTCGTGAGGGGTAATCGCGTATTCTCTAGGCGTTTACCGGTAAAATCATCCTGCCCGGAGAGTATAATATCGGTAAGGATCTCCGGCGCCCTTCCTATATGAGAAACGCTCGGTCTGACGAGTAGTTGAAACGCCACCTCCTCCGCTGTGCTTGAAATGCCCCTGCCGGCATCCACATCTCCCAGCTTCCATGTTATTTCTCTTGTGTTCGCATTATAGGACACCGGCTCGTTTTTTGGCGAAACCGCACCAATCCATTCTACATACGCGGGAATACGGGCGTTTACCTGTCCTCCGGAAATGCTATTGGAAGAATTAATCACCGTCCATATGATCGTGTACGTTGTCCCCACTTCCGCCTTGGGAGGAATGGGGCCGGTGTTTATGAACGGTCCTGCGTAATACACTGTTTTAGGAGTAAGCAAGAAATCAGAATTTATCTTGATGATTCGCGTTACGAATCCATCCACCCTCTCCGTGGAATCGCTCTCTGAAGCACGCCGCCCGCGAGCACTCACACTCAAATTTATCTTTGGGTTGCGGAGGGAGGCAATGTCTGTTGAAAGCAGTGACTTTGGAGAAAAGTTGAATATCATCCTTCCGGTAGCACCCGGCTCAAGAGAGGCAAGTTCCTCCAATGTGGTCTTATCCCAAACAATGGTGTCTACCGAAGAATTATAATTTCCATTGTTGGCAATGACGGAAAGTTTGTTGAGTACCTCGCCCGCTATCTTCACTTCAATCACGGCATCGGTGATCCTAGTAGTGAGATTATTGGTCCACGTTAGGACCGCTTTAATGTTCTGTGTGCTCCCCACTACATATTCGTCCGCTATTTCGCCATTTAGTTCCAGAGTAACGCCAATAAAAGGTTTTTTTATGGTCAATTGTTCAAAGGAAGAACTATACACTGTGGCAATCTCTCGCTCGTTGTCTGTGTTTTGTTTACCGACATACGCGCTGAAAATCTTTTCCTCGTTATCCTGACCTCGCATAATACCCTTGATGATCACGGTGGTTTCACCCTCCGGAGGGAGATCTCCCAGGCTCCATATATTATTGCTGTATGTGGTGCGCGGACTCGCGTCAATCGCCTCAAAACCGAACGGATACTCAAGGCGCAAGAGTACGTCTTCAATAGTAGCGGCGGAATTGGAAGAAACACGCACCTTTATCTCAATCTCCTGGTTGGAATTCACTTCGTTTAGCATATCCACGGCGAGATTGATGGGGGAGGAGCTTATGGTAACCGTGCGCGTCTTTTCCTTCACAAAAATAGCATTGGATCCTTCCACGCGATATTCAAAGGAGATGTGTATTTCCTTTTCGCTTCCCTCTTCACCAAAGAGAACAGCGCGTACGATCTCGTTGACTGTTTCGCCGGGCGCGATCGCGCCGAGCGATGTTCTTGATCTCGGCATTTCTTTGCCCTCGTTTTCCGGGGAATGGGTGCCGGGCGGGTACTCAATGACCAGATCGGAAAATTGCAGCGGTATGGAATTGTTGTTCGTGATGACCACCTGCAAAGAAAGCTCTTCTCCCCCTTCCGTAGAGACTGGTCCCAATATCTCAATATCAATGTTGTCGGATGACACCACGTTCCCTCCGCCAAAAAAGAGAAAAGAGGCGACTATGGTCGCAATAACAAAAAAGGCAAAAGAAACAACAAATAACTTTTTAAAAATAGACGAGTTCATACGCGTTTCTTCATGCTCAAATAATCCCTCTTTCTTTTTGGCTTCAGTCCATTCGGAAGATATGGACGTGTTTTCCATGGGGAGTTCAACGCCAATTCCCCGCTCCACCACTCTGAAATTACGGCGGTATAGATTTTTCTTAAGACTCTCTATTCTATTCTTCCCCGGATCGTTCTCCATTTCAAATAATTATACCATACCTCATATTACACAGTAGTCCCGCTCCGTGACTATCTTTCCTTCTCCGTTCTCTCACAGATGACTTTCTTTGAGCGCCCTATTTATCTCGAAAAGAGCCATTTTTTTAACAGGCACCATGTGATTGAGTAAGTCTTTGCTTGGCGGCAACAGATAAAACGGTCTGAATATCTCCTGTTCGCTCCCATACCCAAGCAGATGGAGCACCTTGAGATCTACCAGTATTTCAAGGGTATGCAGATCTTCCTTGCCGAGCTCTTCCTTTTCCAGGAACTTGAGAAACTCGTACAAAACATCAAACAACGCGCGGTCTCCAATTTCACCATGAATAAGACGCTGTACGAGCACCGAGATGCGCGCCATAAGCGCGGTTTTTTCTTTGTCGCGGAGCAGTGTGTGGAAATCACAGAGATGTGCTGCGTTCGTGATGCGCCACATCTCTTTCCCCCGCACCAACTCCACTCTGATGTATCTGAAGTTCTGTAAACTGTAACGAAGCTTGGACTTTAATTCCCTGATCCCCTGCGCGCTACCGGCCACAAGACCGAGATCTTTCGTTAACAGGAAAAATAAGCGATTGGATTCGCCGATATTGCGGCTCCCAAGTACGATACATTCGGTTTGATAGATATGATGGGACATATATTATTTCAACAAGTGAGGAATGGGATGAAAACTTAAACCGCAGAGCGGTGGAGATTTTCATTCCATCCGAGCGACATTGTTTTCTTAGAAGCGAAGCGACTTAGAAAACAAGAAGTGCCTGTGTGGTACGCAGTTGAAACAAAGGGCATACTTTTCTTCTGCTCTTTATCTCTCCAGTCGCAGTTTGAACGGAATATCATTGATGGAAAATTCTTCGCCCGGAAACGAATCACCAAAATTAACTTCATGAAGTAGGGCGGCTTTTTTAATATCATTGTCAAACTCGCGCACCAATGCTTCCCCTTCGGTACTCGTGGAAACCGAGAGTACCACGACGTCCTGTGGCGTTAATTGTGTTTTCTTGCGCAAATCTTGAATGTGACGGATCAGTTCTCGTATAAAACCCTCTTTTTTGAGTTCGTCGGTCAGATTGATATCAAGATAAACATCGTCCGCTATGTTCTCGTCAAATACGATTTCTTTTACGTTTACTTCGTCTTGAATAAGCACATGTAGATCTTCTTTTTTTTCTAACGCGCGACTCTTCACGGTCAGTCTCAAGAGCGGTTGCCGCACCTTGAATCCTTCTCTTGCGCGATTCTCAAGACCAAGCGAGACGACCCTTCTCACCTCCGACATTTCATCAATTAACGCAATGTTGACATGCTTTTCTTTGGGCCAATCTTCCAGATGCACGCTTTCTTTTTCTCCATTGATCTTTTGATATATATCCTCCGCAAGAAACGGCAGAAACGGCGCCATGATCTTGGAGAGTGTGCGTAAGGTATAGCCGGTAGTCTGTAGCGCGGATTGCTTATCTCTCTCATCATCTCCTTTGAATCGCTCGCGACTACGGCGCAGGTACCAGGTGGAAAGATCGTCAATAAAGAGGGCTATCGGGCGTGTCGCACGATCAAGTTCATATCGATCCATTGCATCCCCCACCTCTGTGATCAACTGGTTTAATCGCTCGGTAATCCACCGGTCTAGTACGTTTTTGCTCTCTAGGTGCTTTTGGCCCTTGCCTTCGGGGACTTGCTTTAAATCGCTCTTATATGTTTCGTAAAATGTGCACACATTGTTGAGACGCAGAATGAGTTTCTTGTAAATCTCGTCAACTCCTTTTTCGCCAAATCGGAGATCTTCCGCCCTCATAACAGGAGAAGAAAGCACATAGTAGCGCACGCTGTCTGCGCCATATTTCGCGACTACCTCCATGGGGTCGGGATAATTCTTAAGCCGTTTGCTCATCTTTTGGCCATCTTCCGCTAGGATCGTACCGTTCACAACGACATTTTTATATGGCGATTTTCCGAAAAGACCCATCCCAAGCACCAAAAGCGTATAGAACCACCCTCTCGTCTGATCAAGTCCTTCCGCGATAAAATCTGCCGGGAAATTATCCTCAAATTCTTTTTTATTCTCAAATGGATAATGAAACTGCGCGAAGGGCATTGATCCGGATTCAAACCAACAATCAAACACTTCCGGCACTCGTTTCATCTGCCCGCCACAAGAGCATGAAAAAGTGAGCTCATCAATGAATGGTCTGTGCAGGTCTAAGGCGCGTTTTGTTTTGTTGCTTACATGAATAGTGATCGGGATGGCATACCCGTTCACTTGCGGCTTTTCAAAAATCTCTACCGTCTCCTGGAAACTCAAAGTGTTGAGCGTGCGAAGCGCGTAGCCGATCAGTCCCGCATGGGTTACCAGTACAACCGTTTTCCCTGCGTGCTTCTCCAGTATCTCTCTCATAAAGCGTTCCGTCCGCGCCTCCACCTCTTCCCAGCTCTCTCCGGTATCACCACGGGGCGCTTTGTACTGCGCTTCGGGAGAGAGTGCTAAGTATGCTTCCCTCCCTTCTCTGATACGTTCATCGTCTCTTCTTTTCCCGTCCCATTCCCCATTGTCCATCTCATTCAAATCTTTCGCCATTGAAACCGGTACACCCAATTTCTTGCCGATAATTTCAGCCGTTTGCCTTGCTCGCCGCACTTCTGATGAATACACATAATCTACGGAAGCATGTTTCAGTTCGCTTCCTAATTCTTTTGCCTCTTTCTCTCCTTTTTTTGTCAGGCCGTACGTATTCAATGAGTGATCAAAAATATCTTTCACATTCTTTTCACTCTCGCCGTGCCTCGCGAGAATAATCTTGGTGATGCGCGTACCGGTGCGTTCTCGGAGATCATCAATCGACCCGATGATCTCCTGTTCGCCACATGAATCGCACTTCCAGACCGGCAGGGGCGCCCCCCAGAAACGCGAACGTGAGATCGCCCAGTCACGCGCGCCGGCAAGCCAATTACCAAACCGTGCCTCACCGACAGAGCTTGGAACCCACGCTATCTTTTTGTTTTCTTTCACGAGCTTGTCCCGGAGTTTTGTAACTTCAATGAACCACGAGTTCGTCGCGTAGTTTAAGAGCGGCGTATCGCATCGCCAACAATGCGGGTAGGAGTGTGTGATCTTTTCTTTGGCAAAAAGAGTGTTGTGATGCGCCAGATATTTGATGATTGCAATATCCGTCTCCTGGGGGTCCTCTTTGGGCTTCACAAGAAGTCCTGCAAATTCCGCCACCTCCGCCTTGAATGTCCCGTCCATGTTCACATGCTGAACAAACGGAAGACGCTCTTCTCTTCCCAAGTTCATGTCGTCCTCGCCGAATGCCGGCGCGATGTGCACGATGCCAGTCCCACTCTCGGTCGTCACAAAGGGGGCCGCGTATATCTTCCACCCATTCTCATGGTTTGGAAGACTCGCGTCTTTGCTGTAATAATCAAAAACCGGTTTATATGATCTGCCAACCAGATCACTACCCGTAATGTTTCCGATTACTTCGTGTTCTTTGTTTTTAAATATTTCCGCAATTCGTTCTTTCGCAAGAAGGTAGTGCTTTCCTTCGTGCTGTACTTTCGCATACTCAATATCCTTCCCCACTGCAAGCGCCACATTTCCGGGTAATGTCCATGGAGTCGTCGTCCAAGCAAGTACGTACGTTCCCGGCTCGCTTGCCCCGTGAGAAGTAGGCTCCCCGGAGCCGTCAGTTCTAACGGGGTCCGTGAGTTCAAATTTCACCGTCACCGAAATGTCGGTAATGTCCTTATACCCTTGAGCCACTTCCGCGCTGGCAAGCGTTGTTTCGCAACGCGGACAAATATGCATGGACTTGTATCCTTCATACACTAAACCTTTCTGGTGAAGTTCTTTAAACGCCCACCAAATAGATTCGCTGTACGCGGAGTCCATCGTCTTGTAGCTTGTTCCCATATCAACAAACCGCCCCATGCGCGGAACTTGGCTCTTCCATTCGGAGTCATAGCGAAGTACTGATTTTTTCGCTTCGGCGTTAAATTTTTCCACGCCAAACGTCTCAATATCTTTTTTATGCTCCAGTCCAAGCTCTTTTTCAATGAGATTTTCAACGGGAAGCCCGTGACAATCCCAACCCCACTGGCGACGCACGAAACGTCCCTTCATCGTTTGATAACGGGGAATCGCGTCTTTGATGGTTCCCGCCGCAAAATGGCCGTAATGGGGAAGACCAGTAGCAAACGGCGGGCCGTCATAAAAAACGAAAGGCGTGCCTTCTTTCGTCTTCTCCAGCGTCTTCTCAAAAATGCGGTTTTTGCCCCAGAAAGCGAGGATT
>JANLHH010000090.1 GCA_024654605.1 Patescibacteria group bacterium
TTTGAAGCGATTGCGAAACGACTGGTAGAAGTTGAAACGATTGAACGCGAAGACTTTGAAAAGCTCTTGATAGCAAACGGCATCATGCCGAAGAAGCAGGAAGAGATGAATCTTGCGGTATAGCAAAAAATGAGAAATTATAAGCGGTATAAAAAAGCTTAAACGGAATGAAATTACTCTTTGAATTTTTCCCCATCGTTCTCTTTTTTATCACGTTTAAATTTTTCGGAATATTTATAGCGACTGGCACGGCGATTGGCGCGACCCTTCTTCAGGTCGCTTTTGTATGGGTCCGAAAACATAAAGTGGAGAATATTTTATGGATGAATCTTGCTATCATTACTTTCTTCGGTGGGGCGACAATCCTTCTCCAAGATGAGACATTCATCAAATTGAAACCTACCGTCTTGTATTGGGCGTTTGCCGTTACCCTCTTGATATCTCGGATAGTTTTTAAAAAAAATATCATGCAAAGTATGATGGGGAAGAATCTTTCCATGCCCGAGAAAACATGGGATATGCTGAATCTTTATTGGGTGGTATTCTTTGGCCTCATGGGTGTACTCAATTTGTTTGTGGCGAGCCGTTTTTCAACAGATACGTGGGTAAATTTCAAACTCTTCGGTTTCTTGGGGCTCACGTTCCTTTTTATCGTCGTGCAAAGTATTATGTTGGCAAAATATATGAAAATTAAAGAAGAGACGGAAATACAGGAGGGCTAGCGGCAAAAACAAGAGAAAAAAGCCGCATTCTTTGGAATGCGGCTTCAGAGTACTTATTTGACCGGTATCTTTTTGGCATAGTGCCAGAATGAACAGATGAAGGATAGGAGAGATGCGAAAATGCTTGTGATCAGAAATATCCACATACCGACATCTCCGGGACTCGCAACGATATTTTTTCCAGGCGGGAAATTCAGCAGCTTGCTCGCGAACTTTATAAAGGGCGTATCGCGCTCCATGAAAGTCCCTTTCTGATTGATAGTAATCCAATCACCGAGAAATCTTAGATTGGTCGTATCGTTTGCGACAACATGGTGCTCAGTTACATTGTAATCATATCCCGTCTCAACGATAACCGGCATTTTGCCATCGTTCGCCGCTTTCACGATAACATTCGCGTTGATACTCAAGATGACACCCATAATGGCGATAGCAGCAATATTGAGCGAGATGCTGCCGAGGCGGGAATTAATACGGAACGTATGGGAAAGCAACCAACGTATTTTTGGGATGATATTCATGGCACTACCCCTTTTTGGAATGAACCTGCTACTACTTTGTGCTTTTTAAGGAACGGTGTCAAGAAGGGCATAATGGGTGTTATACCAATGATATTTACATTCACCCCGTTACCGATTACTATCTAGTAGTGTAAACATTTTTCCGCCCCTAGCTCTGTTGGTTAGAGCACGGAGCTTATAAAATGGAGTGAAGACGAAATGAAGATATGAATAATAAGAGTTGTGTCCGCCCTTAGCTCAGTTGGTTAGAGCACGGAGCTTATATCTCCGCGGTCCCAGGTTCAAGTCCTGGAGGGCGGACAC
>JANLHH010000091.1 GCA_024654605.1 Patescibacteria group bacterium
GATCCGGTGGGTTTGGAGATAAACGGCTACCGTGAGGATGATTGGAAGGATGCAGTTACACTTCCCGAGGCAATGCGGATAGTGGCTGAGAAGACCAAAGAAGCAAACATTGTCGCGCATAATGTCGCGTTTGACTGGATGTTTCTTGAAAAAGCTTTTGAAGAAACAGGCGTAAAAAACATGATGCACTATCATAAACTGGACACTATCCCGATTGCGTTCGCGAAACTCTACGACGTACCCGAAGTACAAAAATTTTCTCTCCGGTCGCTTTGTGAATATTTTGGCATTGAAAACAAAAAAGCTCATACGGCCCTCTCGGATGCGAGAGCGACGTATGAGCTGTATCGACGACTTATGAACGCGTAGGGTCTTTGTGGTGTATGGTCACAGATTTTATTTCCTGCCACCTCTCAACATGATCCTGGAGACACCCGAAGTGCCCCTCTTTTGTTTGAATGACAAACCAGGGGTCTGTGTTCCCAGAATGCCTGATATCCATTATCTGCGCTTCATGGAAACCTAGCGGGAGCTTTTCAAGTCTCATGGGGAATAATACTTCTTTTGTTTTCACGTCCACGGGCAAGAGAGTGACTTCTTCATGTACTTCTAACCTGATTAATGTCATGCAGGATAGCCTCCTTATGGAGTGGCGAAATAGTCAAAGACCTTCATTCAACCCGGCTTTTTATACCAAATTTGAAAGTTCATGTCAACGATGCTAGAGTGTACGTATTATGGCGGTCAAGAATAAGAACACGAAGAAAAAAGCAAAAGTTTTTGTCGGTCTCTCGGGGGGAGTAGATTCTTCTGTCGCGGCGGCACTCCTCCAAAAGCAAGGCTTTGATGTCACGGGAGTGTTCATCAAGGTGTGGCAGCCGCCGTTTTTACCATGCACATGGAGAGAGGAGCGCAGAGACGCGATGCGTGTTGCCGCGCATCTGGGTATTCCATTTTACACATTTGATTTTGAAAAAGAATATAAAAAAGAGGTGGTAGACTACATGGTGGGTGAATACAAAGAAGGTAGAGTGCCGAACCCGGATGTTATGTGCAACAAAAACATAAAGTTCGGTGCTTTTTTAGACAAGGCGCTCGCAATGGGTGCGGATTTCATTGCTATGGGGCATTACGCGCGCATTAAACAAGTGGCGGGAGGAAAGCACGCACTGCTTAAAGGGATTGACGAAGATAAAGATCAGTCTTACTTTCTGTGGACACTGACGGAAGAGGAACTTTGCCGCACCCTTTTTCCCATAGGCGCTTATGAAAAAAAAGACGTGCGGGCGCTTGCAAAGAAATTTGGACTGCCGACAGCTCAGAAAAAAGACAGTCAAGGGCTTTGTTTTATTGGCAAGGTGGAAATGAAGGATTTTTTAAAACACTATATTGATGAGAAACCGGGCGATGTTGTTGATACAAAAGGAGTAGTGATCGGGCGCCACGAGGGTTCATGGTTTTATACGATCGGACAGAGGCATGGATTTCATATCACTAAAAAGAGCACGCACGAACTCCCGTATTATGTCGTTGAAAAAAATGTTCAAGCCAATACGGTCACCGTGGCCCATCAGCAAATAGAGGAAGGCTTTGCGAAAAAGGAAGTTGCCTTGAAAGAGGTTAACTGGAATGAAGCACCCAAAAAAGAAAAACACTTCACCGCAAAGACCCGATACAGACAAACAGCGCAAAAGTGCAAGATGCTCTTTTTGGGAAATGAGACGCAAGTGGTGTTTGATGTACCGCAAAATGTTGCGGCAGGACAATCTTTGGTGTTGTATGATGGTGAACAGTGCTTAGGGGGAGGTATTATCGGATAAGGCAAACATCAGGAATTCGTCTTTTTGTCAATGTTGTCGTGAGGTTTTCATATGATAGAATGACGGTGTCATTAGCAACTATATATCATTACGATCTATGCAGGATAACAAGTATTATTCAAGAAACAACCTCATCTCTACATTCCTTATTGGAGTTTTGGTGGGATTCGGCGTGTACTCTATGTGGGATAATTCCGCTGCCGTGAAGAGCTTCGTAAAACAAGATGGGGAGACGCAAGAAAAAGGAGACGTGATGGAAGAATCTTTGAACGAAGGATCTTTGCTTGATACGAATATGGAGTATTCCGGCGTATATACACTCTCTGCGCAAGATCAGCCGGCGGGACTTAAGGTACTTATTGATTCCGCAACCATGGAAGAACAGGGATGGATCGTAATTCATGAGGATCGCGATGGCGCTCCAGGCAATATTTTAGGAGCACGACGCTTTGAAGCAGGTGTGTCCACAGGAGAAGTGGAACTCCTCCGCAATACCGTTGAAGGGGGAATATACTACGCCATGATCCATACTGATGATGGCGATGGTCAATTTGATCACACGAAAGATCTTCCACTCCTAGAAAACGACGCGCCGGTCATGGTAACGTTTAGCGCCATTCGCGCTCACTAGAAAACCTTACCCGTAATATATAATCCGCATACGAAACAAAATTTTTCGTATGCGGATTATATTATTGAGTGGCGTAATGCAATGATGTGGTATAATACATCTTAATTAAATGGAATTATTGATATTCATAGGTTTGCTCGTACTATCTAGTTTTTTCTCAAGCACCGAAACGGCGTATTTCAGTCTTCAGCCAAGCCGAATACGGCTTATGCAGCAGAAAAAACAAAAAAATGCTGATCTTGTGTACAAACTGAAATCGCATCCGCAAAGACTTCTCATAACGGTTCTCATAGGCAACAACATCGTTAACTTGTTTGCCGCGTCATTTGCAACGATAGTTGCCGTAAAAATCTTCGGTTCTATCGGATTAGGTATCGCTACCGGTGCCACCACATTACTGGTCCTTATTTTCGGCGAGATTATGCCGAAATCTTTGGCATACTCTCATAGTGTCGCTATTGCACGAATGGTGGCGAAACCGCTTTTTGTAATCTATATATTGTTGTACCCGATCTCGTCATTACTTCTTAAAGTGAGTCGTTTGATCAATTACACCACGCGGTCCAGACTCCCTCAAAAGGGCATTACCGAAGAAGAGATTCGTATCATGTCGCGCATGGGTGTTGAAAACGGCGAAATAGATTTCCGCGAACATCAGATGATTGAAAACATCTTTCGCTTTGACGACATTGAAGTGGGCGACATTATGACGCCGAAATACAAAGTGGAGTTTTTAAACGGAATGGTTCCCGTACAAAAGATTGCCCATTTCATCTCACACTCAGGATACTCACGATTCCCGGTTTACGCTAATAATACAGACAATATTATGGGATATGTGTACGTGAATCAGATTATGAAAGCGCTCAATTCAGATAAACGCGATCAGCCGGTCAGCAATCTGGTATTGCCCGTAACAGTCGTTGATGAGCGAATGAAAATAGAGCGAGCGTTTCGTTCCATGAAAAAAGATCAAGAACATCTGTATTTAGTGCATCGGGCCAATAATCCGGAAGAGATAATTGGCTTGGTGACACTTGAGGATATCCTAGAAGAAATTGTGGGTGAAATAGCGGATGAAACAGACGAGCGTCTGCACAAGAAAAGGGGAGAGGTATAGCACAGAAGTGGTTTTTTTTGATACAATACAGAGGTAACCAATACACCTTCTTATTATATGTGGCTTTTTTACGCACTTCTTTCCGCATTTACCGCCGCGCTTGTCGCGATTTTTGCCAAGCTTGGTCTTAAAGATCTTGACTCTACTCTTGCGACGACCATTCGCGGGATTATCATGGCATCATTCCTTGTTGTGGTCAGTTTGTTTCTAAGAAAATTTGATGGGTTCTCTTTGGCATCGTTAAACCAGAAGGAATGGCTCCTTATCACCCTTGCCGGTATTTCCGGCGCGCTTTCGTGGCTCTTCTACTTTGTCGCGCTGCAAAAAGGTGCCGCTACCGGCGTGGTGGCCATTGATAAATTGAGTATCGTATTTGTCGTCCTCCTTGCCACGGTATTTCTTTCCGAAGGTATTGGCTGGAAATCCTTTACTGGGGCTCTTCTTATGGTGGGCGGGGCGATCCTCATTGCGCTTTAAAACGCATATTACTTGACAAAAGTATAAAGATACTATATATTAATAAGCAGATTTTACACTTTATGGAGGTGAACCCCGATGTTCATGGAATGGTTTTTGCGGCTATTTCCGCGCTACCGAAGGCTTGAAAAGGAGTTGAAGGAACTGGATTCGCTTGCTCATGAGGACGTGTTAACGCAGGTCTGGAACAGAAATGGTTTTAAGAGGCTCGTAGAGCCGATTCTTGAGACCATGGCACGCCAGAATGGTTATCAGGTCCGTGGAGATGCGGTTGCCGACGTTTCGCTAGTGCTCATTGATATTGATAAGTTCAAGCCGATCAACGATACATTCGGCCACGAAGTTGGTGACCGAGTTCTGAAGCGGTTTGCTCAGTTTTTAAAAATGAGCACACGCCGCATAGATATTGTGGGGCGGTGGTATCAAGGAGACGAATTTGTGATTGCATTTGTCGGTGTAAATCATCAAAGTGCGCTTCGACATGTTCAAATACTGAAAGAAAAAGCGAAATTGTCTCCAATGCTTACTCTTCAGACAAATTCCGGACAGAGTCTTCAGATAGGCGCATCATTTGGTGTCGCATCCGTGTTTGAAGATCCTCGCCATCCGGTTTTTGATCTGATGAGACTTGCCAAAAGAGCTGATGTGGCGATGTACGAAGACAAGCGGAAAAAAGAATGAGTAGAGGTATTGCCAAACGGGGTTCACATGAACCCCGTTTTTTTCTTTTTTGGGTATGCTACAATAGACCAATGTCACAGTACTATAATCCAAAACGTACGAGAAATATCTTTGACCCCAAAAGCTCCGAACCATTCCGCTTGAGCCGTTCAAAAATTGACCGGTTCTTGGAATGCCCCCGATGTTTTTATTTGGATAGACGGCTTGGTGTAGACAGACCACCGGGTTTTCCTTTTTCCTTGAACTCCGCCGTAGATAAGCTTTTGAAAAAAGAGTTTGATATCCATCGGACGAATAAAAGCGCGCATCCGCTCATGACGGAATACGGCATTGACGCGATTCCTTACAGTCATCCGGAATTGGATAAATGGCGGGAAAATTTCGTAGGCGTGCAATATCTTCATGAACCGACCAATTTCATCATAACGGGCGCGATTGACGACGTGTGGGTCGATCCTTCAGGGTCCCTTATTGTGGTGGATTACAAGGCGACAAGTAAAGAAGCCGAGGTGAGCTTGGACGCTGACTGGCAGATTGGCTATAAGCGCCAGATGGAAGTGTACCAATGGCTCTTGCGCGCAAACGGCTTCAGTGTTTCCAACAGAGGATACTTTGTCTATTGCAATGGCGATGCGGACAAAGAAGCGTTTGACGGGAAATTGGAATTTGATGTTACCGTACTGCCGTATGACGGAAATGATGATTGGGTGGAAAAAACAATCAAAGCGGCGCGGGTGTGTTTGGACAAGAGCGCATTACCCGAAGCCAATGCGCAATGCGATTACTGCCGATATCGTGACGCGGTAGTAGCCGTATCGCAAACACAATCTACCAAACAATCTTCGCTTTTGTAGGTTTCAGTAACACTCTAAAGACGTGGTACAATAAAAAGAAATGGATGCGATATTATACATTA
>JANLHH010000095.1 GCA_024654605.1 Patescibacteria group bacterium
CCCATTCTCTTAAATCATCGTAGTAAAACAACAATGAAAGACTACCCGTACGGCTTAAGCAAATTGTGTCTTTATTATATAGTATTTTTTTAAAAAAACAGTAATGACCCGTGGGTGTGGAAAACTTTTAGTCTCTAAATACTACGACAAAAACAATCGTGCCAGGCGTATGTCCTCAAAAGAATAAGCGCCGCCCAGTTTTTTATGCACGGGAGTAAGTTTCGTGTCGCCCGTTGCCTGAAACGCTTCTTTTATTTTCTTAAAATCTTTTGCTTTCGGCTTGAACGGTTTGAGGTTGATCTCGGCCTTCAATTCTTTCAGTTTCTCAAGATGCGCGATGATGGTTCCTTCCGTCATACCTCGCTTCGCCGCGATTTCAGAAAGGGTCAATCCTTCGTTCATGAGCTCTCGAGTCTTTTCGTGAGTAGGAATACGGTTCTCCGGCAACGTGCTTTCTTTCTCTTTGTTCTTTGCTATCTCTCTCGCGTCAAGAGTACCCCCGCACTTCACGACGAATTCTTTATGCATGACATGGAGCTCTTCGTCTGAAAACCTCTTCAGCACCTGTTCCCATTTCGCGGATTCAGAAAGAAGATGTTTATCGAGAAAGGCCACGTGGGGATGTACTGCAAACGCTATATCATTGATCCCCACCAGGGAAAGTCCTGCCAGATTGCGAAGCCGCGAGAGTGCCACATACCCCTGCCCCGGCACGAACGCTTTTGAGAGATCAATCTCCGCGGCGTCCATGCTCATACCCTGGCTTTTGTGTATCGTAATAGCCCAGGCAAGCCGAAGCGGTAACTGCTCTACAAAAGCGAGTGTCTTTCCGTCTTCTTCAATCTCCCAACGTGCCGTCTGTACGGCAATCCTGCTCCCCGAAAATGTCCTGACGATCGGCTGACCTTCGTCAAAATCTTCCACGATACCGAGTGTCCCATTCACATACCCTTCGTCAAAACTGTTCTTTACAAACATCACGACCGCGTCTTTTTTCAAGCGAAGAGTTTCCGGTGCAAGAACACTTTTCTTTAAGGAGAGTACGAGATTACTCTTCCCTTTGGTATTCATTTCATATACTTTCGGCGTTCCCTGCAATCTCAAAAGCTCTCGGTCATTAATAGCGTCAACATCAATATTGTGCGTGTAGAGCCGTGTTGGTACAATATCTCCTTTTATCTCCTTCCCGCCAAAAGTATTTAACATGGCGCGTGTCGCAAAAGACACCTCGCCGCTACGCATTTCGTTTAACAGAGCTTCTAAGGTACGGTCATCATGGCGAAACTGCTCTTCCAAATAACACACGCGGACATCCATGGATCTCCATGCATCCGAAATATTCACAAATTCCACTTCCGATCCGTCACGTACTATCGGAGGGAGCTGAAAAAAGTCCCCGGACAGCACGACCTGCATTCCGCCAAAGGGCTCTTCTTTTCGCTTCATGGCGCGACATACCCGCTCTACGTTATCCAGCATGCGAGGAGAGAGCATGGACACCTCGTCTATTATCAGCACATTCGTCTTATCAAACCGCTTCCATAAATACTCTTTTTGTTCCAACGCCTCTATTTCACTGTCAGAGAGCGTGTCTTTGATGCCCACACCGGACCATGAGTGGATGGTCACGCCGCCAATATGCGTAGCCGCAATACCGGTCGACGCGGTCACGCCCACAGAAACGCCGCGGTGTTTCAGATACGCGATATACTCATTCAAAACATAGGTTTTCCCGCTACCGGCGGCGCCGGTAAGGTATACATTCCTTCCCGCTTTGAGTATATTGAGCGCTTCTTTTTGCTTCATGGAGAATATTGTAACACCCCGAAGGACGCGACACCAATGCGCCCCACACCGAGGTTATTTCTCTCTGTTTCTCTCTTGCACTACCACACGAGGAATACTCTATGGTATTATTGGAGAAAAGATATGGTAAAAAATATAAAAAAGATTATCCACTTTTTTGACAAATTAGAGGATAAAACAAGAGCAAAATTGAGTCGTAAGCCAATCCTCTATGCTTTGATTGGTGGTGTAGGATTAGTGCTTTTTTGGCGCGGAGTATGGCACACGGCGGATTCTATCATGTTTTTAAACGGCCCTGTATCAATCGTTGTCGGTACCATCATCCTTCTCATGACGGGTGTATTCGTTTCAACCTTCATCGGAAACAAACTTATCATTACCGGTCTCTCCGGCGCTAAAAAAATTGATGAAAAAACAAAAGAAGAAGTTGAAGCTGAAGAATCTCAAATAAAAAACATTCAAGGCGTACTCAAAAACATAGAGCACGAGTTGTCGGACATAAAGTCAGAGATGCAACACGATGACGCACCCTCTCAGAAGTAAAGATTTGCTTTGTGGTATTATCGGCTCAAACACTCGCCGACAGTATACGACGAAACAAGCGGATTACTGCATGCGCTGCATGCATTGGAAAAAGTCTCTTGGATCGGGTCGCATGGCGTTGTAATGCATTGAATGTTCACGGTTGCGCATACCGGCTGATAGATTTGCGCGCATACCTCCGCGTTTCTTTGCTCGAGCGTACAGGTGAATACTTGATTTACGGGAGGTGTCCCCTCATCCGGCACAATACGTTTAATGATTTCTTGAACCGACTCTTCGCTTTCAATGACAACCCCAAGTCGTAAAGAGAGG
Organism: Patescibacteria group bacterium; assembly: GCA_024654605.1. Classification (GTDB taxonomy): domain Bacteria; phylum Patescibacteriota; class Minisyncoccia; order Phycocordibacterales; family JANLHH01; genus JANLHH01. The sequence continues at coordinate 2,662 of JANLHH010000095.1, forward strand.
TTCCGAAGCAGAGTGTCATACCCCTCCATTGAAACTGTTTGTTCCGCAGAGGTTATCGGTTGTCCTTTGTCGCGCTTGTATTCAAGAAGACCATTAATAAGTTCGTAGTGACCTTCAATCGTTTCTACCCCGTTAAAATCCTCTGGGACCAAACCCGGGAAAGCACTTTTGAGCATGAATGCGTCAAATCCTTCTATTGGCTGACCCACCTCTAAAACCCCGAGGGTCTGTAGTTGATTTCCAAATAGTAGCGCATACTCACTCTCCTGATGGTCTTCTTCGGGTGTACTACGTTCAACAAACAGAAAACCCAGTGCGAGAACTGCGATAATGACAACAAGTATTATTATGAGCCTCTTGGTAAACATAGAGAAAGTATACCAAAAACGCCGGATTTACGCCTCTGCTTCCAGCTCTAGGCAAACGGAGTTGATGCAGTGCCTTTTTCCGCCTTTCTCTATAGGACCGTCGTCAAACACGTGTCCGAGATGCGAACCACATTTGCTACAAACCACCTCTGTGCGTTTCATGCCGTGACTATCATCAGAAATATATTTCACACTGCCCGGCAACGCGTCGGTAAAAGATGGCCATCCTGTTCCGGATTCAAATTTCACCTCAGAAGAAAATAACGCATTCCCGCATGCGACACAGGTATACATTCCCTTTCTTTTTTCTTTGAGGAGTTCGCCGGTAAACGGCGCCTCTGTACCCCCTCCGCGCAGTACTTCATACTGGCTTTCCGTCAGCACCTCCTTCCACTCTACTTCCGTCTTTGGTATTGATTTTTTGTCTTTCATATTATTCTTTTTTGTTGGCATTAAGGAGCTCCGCAAACTTTTTCTGCACCTTTTCCAACTTAGGATTGATAATGAGTTGGCAATATCGATTTTCGGGATTTCGCTCAAAATAATTTTTATGGTAATTCTCGGCTTCATAGAACACTTCAAGCGGCTTCACTTCGGTTGTCGCCCTATTGCCCTCTTTGTTTGATGCGTTCACTTCTTCTATGAAGCGCGAAGCTTCTTCTTTTTGCACCTCATTGGTGTAAAGAATAATTGAGCGATATTGAGTTCCGACATCATTGCCTTGCCGGTTTAAAGTTCCTGGATCATGAGTCGCAAAAAACACCGTGAGTAGGTCGCGAAAAGAAACCGCAGCGGGGTCATACTCAATACGAATTACTTCGGCGTGTCCCGTCGCACCACTGGAAACCTCGTCGTAAGTGGGGTTTTTTTTCGTTCCTCCCGCATACCCGGGAGCGACCGAGACTACACCCTTAAGCTCTTTGAATACCGCTTCCGTGCACCAGAAACACCCGCCTCCAAAAATTGCTTCTTCTGTATGGGTGCCTTGTTTTTCCATTTATGTTTACTCTAACATATCAGCCATGTAAAGCAAGCTTTACATGGCTGATATTCGAGAGAGGTATTTCTTGTTGCGTTCCGGAGAAAAATTTTCTGAAAATTATTCCGACACACCGATAGTCACGGACGTTTCGCCGTCTCCACCTGCGACACTGACAGAGAGAGATCGGTCTCCCTTTGTGGCAGAGAGAACGGAAGCACCTGCCATGCTAAGCTCGCCCTCAATTGTCCAGCCCTGTTTAGGTAACTCGGTTTTATAGTATCCAAGCACTTCGCTTACCGATTGCGTCGTGCCAAACATTGCTCCTATGCCAGATTCACCCGTGGACGGATTGGAGGACATAGCATAGTAGATCTTTGCGCCCTGCACAATAGATACATCGGAAGGCCAATTGTCCGGTAAAGAGACGTTCTCACCCACCGTCACACTCCCTTCATCACTTTTATACGTAGCCGTATTGTCGCCACGAAAATCAATGTCCGCGTCACCACCACCTGCGCGTTCAATTGCTCGTTCAGCCGCGCGTTCCGCCATACTGCCGCCCAAGAATCCCTTGGCGAGCGTTCCTAGCGCAATAATCGCGACAACTACGATAACAATAATAATCGTCTTCTTGTTTGAGCCGGAAGACGGTGTCGGCTGTCCTGTTTGCATCTGATCCATATATGTTAAATATGCTATTACTAATAATTCGTAAGAGAAATTTACTCTTCCTTTACTATAATACCGCCTTCAAAAACATACAAGAACGCCGGGCGGTTCAGAGTTTTCTTCCGGTATGTTTTTTAATGTGATCTAATGCTCACATTTTTTTGCCTCTATCATCAAAAAAAGCGGGATTTCCTTGCGGGCAATGTCTTCCGCTTTCTGCCGAGGACCACGTTCACTTCTCTTGTGCGAGATCCATTCTTCAATTTTGACTACAGCGAAACCTTCTTTCACGAGCGCTTTCGCATAATCCTGGAGAGAACGGTGGTATGAAATGGTCTGTGCGCTTTCCCTTTTGCCGGGATGCATATCTATCTTCGTCTCAAAAGCCGAAAGATATCGTCCAACTCGACGATACTGTGTCTTGTCCGTCTCTTCAAAATCCCAGTCTGAATGTTTCGGTACGCGAAACGCCGGATGGTTCATGACGATGATGAAACGTCCGCCGGGGACGAGTACCCGTGCCGCTTCACTGCAACTACCTGCAAGATTTTTAATATTCTGAATCGCGAGCACAATGGTCGCGACATCATACGATACGTCTTTCGCAAAGGAAAGATTATCGGCTGGCGCAACAAGAAACACTCCACCACGAGCGCTTCGCGCACGAGCAATAGCGATAAGCTCGGGAGCGATATCAACACCATCGGCCAGCGCTCCTGCCTCGCGAAACGCACGCGTAAAAAAACCCTGTCCGCAGGCGATATCAAGTACCCGCAAACCCTTGCGAGGAGCAACAAGACGCAAAAGATTAGGTAATATCACCTGGCGCTGATAACTATCCTTTTTCCCTTCCAGATATTCGTCGTACCAGGCGGCAACCTTTCCCCACGATGTTTTTTCTTTTTTAATAGCCATGTGAATAGGTATTGTGTGTCTTTGGAAATGTGCCAAAATACGTGGCACGCGCAAAATATTAATCCTTCGCTTTTAACGCGCGCGGATGTTCGGCGCTCCACGCATACAGCGCCACCGCTGATGAGGTCGCGACATTGAGCGACTCACAGCGCGGATCGGTAGGAATAGAAAGCAACACATCGCAAAGTTCGCGCGTCTTAAGACGGATACCCTTTGCCTCATTGCCCACAACAAACAAAGCCGGCGCGTCAAACTTTTCTTTCGTGATATTATTTGGAGCGTCTCCTTCAAGACCGTATATCCAAAACCCACGGTCTTTGAGATCACGAATCACCGTGTTAACGTTCCCCACGGAAACAAGCGGGATTCGAAACACCATGCCCGCCGACACTTTTACCACCGCTCCCGTTACCTGCGACTGGTTATGCTCGGGAATGAGCACGCCGGAGATGCCGAATGCTGCCGCCGAACGTATTACCGCTCCCACATTATGCGGGTCTTGCAATTCATCAAGAAGAACGAGCGCCGTGTCCTCCCCGACAGTAAGTCTGTCCGCAAAAGACTGGTACGAGAGCATGAGTTTTGAGGGGGAAATGGAAGCAATAACACCTTGATGAGCTGCGTCCGGACTGACACCCCCGGGTGTCTTTTTCGGCTCAAATGTTCCGGACTTGATACCGGCCCGAGAGATAAGCTCACGGAGCTCCGTGTCGTCGATCTGGGGAGAGAGAAAAACCTTCTCTACCGCTTCCGGCCTGTGGCGCAACGCTTCTTTGAGGGCGTGCTTCCCATAAATATAGGTTTTTTGTTCTGCCATAAAGCCACAGTATATCAAAAATAGC
>JANLHH010000098.1 GCA_024654605.1 Patescibacteria group bacterium
CATCAATGCCATGGTGGCGCTCTATCGCCCCGGACCGATGGAAAATATCCCGCACTATATTTCGCGCAAACACGGCAAAGAGCCGATCACCTATCTTGATCCGCGCATGAAGGCCATCTTGGATCGCTCCTATGGGGTGATCACTTATCAGGATGACGTGCTCCTTATTGCGATCAACTTGGCAAAATATTCATGGCTTGAGGCTGATAAATTGAGAAAGGCTATGGGGAAAAAGATCCCGAAGATCATGGCCGAACAGGAAGAAAAGTTCATCAGTGGCTGTATTGATGGAGGAATGACTTCCACGAAAGCGCTTGAACTCTGGAAGCTTATTGAGCCCTTTGCCGCTTACGGATTCAATAAAGCGCATGCGGCAAGCTATGGACGCGTGGCATACCAGACCGCCTACATGAAAGCAAACTTTCCCGCTCTCTACATGACCGCGGTGCTCACTGCGGAAGCGGGAGACGTTGAAAAGATTTCGGAAATCATCACTGAGTGCAAGCGTATGAATATTCTCGTACTTCCGCCTGATGTGAACGAAAGCTTCAGTGATTTTACCGTCGTGCGAAAAAATGGAGAGTTGGACAGAATCCGTTTCGGACTCTATACCATCAAAAACCTCGGTTCAGATATTTCAGATGCGGTCATTGCAGAACGAGAGCGGGGCGGAAGATTCACCTCATTCGCGAATTTCTTGGAGCGTATTACGCACCGCAATTTAAACAAGAAATCTTTGGAAGCGCTCATCCGCTCTGGGGCGCTTGATGCTTTCGGTGAGCGCGGAGCTATGCTCGGCAACATGGAGGAAGCTCTTGCTTATCATAAAAACATTAGTACGGGAAACAAAAATCAAACGTCGCTTTTTGGCCAAATGCCAGAACAGAGTGCGATTATGGGTTTTAGAATGAAGGAAGCGCCACCCGCCACAGTGGATGAGAAACTCGTGTGGGAAAAAGAACTTTTAGGGCTTTATGTTTCCGGACATCCTTTAGAAAAATATCGTGAACGCTTTGCAAAACAGAATACGGATATCAAAAAAATAAAAGCACAGTTGCGCGAGGGTATGATGGCGGTTGTTGCCGGCATTATTGAGGAAGCAAAAGAAGTGGTCACCAAGAAAGGCGACCGCATGGCGTTCATGAAAGTTGCCGATTTTACAGACACTATTGAAGTGGTGATATTTCCCAAACTGTTCGTTGACCACAAGAACCTTTTGACGGCAGACAAGTGTGTTGCCATCAAAGGCAAGATCTCCGAACGAAACGGCGAGAAGAGCTTGGTTGCCGAAGGAATAAAAGAGCTCTAAAGAAAAACCCCGTAACCTACGGAGTTTGATCCAATGAGTGTGAAAAGGATTTCTGTTTTGGTAACTACAGAGAAAGTGCCGGGCGGTGCTCAAGCATGATACCGATGGCACGCTGCCCTATGGTGATGGTTTTCGCCTTGTTCCAAAGCTCGCAAAAAGCGTTCCGGATATCTTCATCGGGAACCTTATTATTTTTGCACAGATCTTCAAAGAATTGCAGATCATCCATACGAAACCTCCTATTTTTATATTGAACAAATTATTACTATGCCCATTATATAAAAATATGTGGACAGTGTCACCATCTTTTATTCACAGGAAAATGGTGGTATTATTGCCAATATGAACGAAGAAAAACTATCGGCAATACGGCACTCCCTGGCTCATCTCTTGGCAACGGCGGTGCTTGAAAAGTACCCGGACACCAAGCTTGCCATCGGTCCCGTTATAGAGAACGGCTTTTATTACGACTTTGAATTTCCTGCCGGAGTCTCTATTACCCCCGAAGATCTGAAAGAATTTCAGAAGCGAATGAAAAAACTCACCAATAAAGAGGAGCCCTTTGTCGGGCGCGAGATCTCTCTCAAAGAAGCTAGGGAAATGTTTGCCGGCCAGCCTTATAAACTTGAACTTATTGACGAATTTTCAAAAGAAGGACAGACGCTCACCGCATATACAAACGGCAACTTTGTTGATCTGTGCCGCGGAGGGCATGTGAACAGCACTAAGGAACTCAATCCCGATGCGTTCGCACTCACCCATACTGCGGGAGCATATTGGCGAGGGAACGAAAAAAATAAAATGCTCACGCGCATTTATGGCCTTGCGTTTGAAACAAGAGAAGAACTTGATGCGTATATCGCGCATCAAGAGGAAGCAAAAAAGCGTGACCACAGAAAGTTGGGCCGTGAACTTGATCTGTTTACCTTTTCAGACCTTGTGGGTCCCGGCCTTCCTCTTTTCACACCCAAGGGTACCGCCATGCGTGACGCAATTATTGAAAAAATACACGGTATGCAAAAAAAGTTTGGCTATCACAACGTGTCAATTCCACACATTACCAAAAAAGAACTCTACGAAACTAGCGGCCATTGGGAAAAATTTGGCGATGAATTGTTCAAGGTAAAAGGAGCGTCAGACACTGAATTTGTGATGAAACCGATGAATTGCCCGCATCACACGCAGATATACGCAAGCCGCCCTCGCAGTTATCGCGACCTCCCCATTCGATACACCGAGGCAACCGCCGTGTATCGCGATGAACAAGCCGGAGAGTTATTGGGCCTTTCACGCGTGCGCAGCATCACGCAAGATGACGGGCATATTTTTTGTACTATTGATCAAATTGAACAAGAAACAGAGAACATTATATCGGTCATTAGAGAGTTTTATGAATCTCTCGGTATGTGGAGCACGGAAGGATCATGGGTGTCACTTTCCGTACGCGATCTAGAAACGCCTGAAAAATATTTGGGCGACAGTACGCATTGGGATATGGCGGAAGAGATTCTTGAAAAAGTGGCGCAAAATGAAAGTGTTCCCTACAAGCGTGTTTCGGGTGAAGCGGCATTTTACGGACCTAAACTTGATTTCATGTTTAAGGATGCTTTAGGAAGAGAGCGTCAACTGGCAACCATACAGCTTGACTTCGTCATGCCAACGCGATTTTCACTTGAATATACCGATGAACAGGGTAAAAGACAGACCCCTGTTATGATTCATCGCGCCATTGCCGGCTCTTTGGAGCGCTTCCTTGCCGTGATCATAGAACACTTCGCCGGCGCCTTCCCTCTCTGGCTCTCCCCTCTACAAGTAAAAGTGCTTTCCATCGGCGCGGCACACAAAGAATATGCGGCAAAAGTATGCGCGGCGCTTCGCGAGACGGACATTCGCGCGGAACTTGATGATTCCGACGAAACATTGGGTAAAAAAATACGCAATGTAAAATTAGAAAAAGTTCCTTACTTTATTGTGATTGGTGACCAGGAAATGGCGGATGAACAGATTACTGTAGAGAGTCGCGATCAAAGAAAGATCGGCATGATGACCGTGGATGAATTTATCCGCAATATGAAAGCGGAAATAGCAGGTAAAAGCAAGCAATGGTAATAATACAATAGGTGTGGTATATTCTGAAACAGTTTGTACCAATCAATTCAATCTTAAACAAGGAGAATATAAAAGATGCTTACGGTGATGCCGGGAGAAGGGACGATCTGCAATGGAGTAAACTGCAGTAAAAAGGTTGCTCCAAGAGAGTTTGTTCTGCGTATAGAAGCTAATGGAGAACCAATTTATTTTTGTTCTTCCGTGTGTGCTTACGAGCGCGTTCACAAGGATCCTGTTTCGGTTGATTTCATCGCTGACTGGGCTACAGGACAGACCTTGGCCGCATAACAAAAAAACAAAACCCCGCTCACGAGCGGGGTTTTTATTCTTTTACACATCAATATTTGCCATCTTTGCGTTTGTCTGGATGAATGCCTTGCGTGCTGGCACGTCAGTGCCCATCAAAGTATCAAATACCCGATTAGCTTCTTCTGCATCGTTGATGGTTACTTTTTTCAAGATCCGCGTTTTGGGATTCATGGTTGTTTCCCACAACTCATCAGGATTCATTTCGCCAAGACCTTTGTATCGTTGAAGAGAAATTTTTGGTGTTTTCTTTGCGGTAGCACCCTCCTCTTCGCTCTCTGTTCCCTCTTCCCCTTCTTCAAGAGGTTCCCCTCTCTCTTCTTCGATCACTCCACTTTCTTTGCCCACAATTTTATTTTTCTCTTCTTCCGTGTACGCATAAACAACTTCCTTACCTTTTTTAATTTTATACAATGGAGGTTTTGCGATATATACGAATCCGCCTTCTATCAGGGGCTTGAAGTAGCGGTAAAAGAGTGTCAAAAGCAATGTCGTAATATGCGCGCCGTCAACATCGGCATCAGCCGCAAAGATGATCTTTCCGTATCGAAGTTTTGATATATCAAAGGTATCGCCGATAGCGGTCCCCATCGCCACGACGAGCGCCTTGATCTCTGTTGAAGCAAGCATCCGATCAAGCCGCGCCCGTTCCACGTTCAATATTTTCCCCCGAAGCGGCAAGATTGCTTGCGTGCGTCGGTCACGCCCCTGTTTGCTTGAACCGCCTGCTGAATCTCCTTCAACGATGAATATTTCCGCTTCTTCCATGTTTCTGGTCTGGCAATCGGCTAACTTCCCGGGAAGCGTCATCCCTTCAAGCGCGCCCTTCCTCAGTACGGAATCTTTTGCCGCTTTTGCCGCTTTGCGGGCTTTAAGGGCTAATATCACTTTATTAACAATTGCCCTCCCGTCATCGGGGTTTTCTTCCAAAAACTCCGCCAAAGCTTCGCCAAAGACCGTTTCAACGGCGCCGCGAGCCTCTACGCTCCCAAGTTTTGCTTTTGTTTGCCCTTCAAACTGAATTTCTTTGAGTTTGACCGAGATCACGGCGGTAAGACCCTCAAGCACATCGTCTCCCGTAAAGTTTTCTTCACTTTCTTTCAAGATGTTGCTTTTGCGCGCGTAGTTATTCAAGCCGCGCGTGAGTGCCGTCTTAAAACCGGTCACATGCATGCCTCCTTCGGGATTATGAGTGTTGTTGGCAAACGGCACCAATCGTTCGGAGATATCATCAACATATTGAAATGCCACTTCCACTGCAACAGAGCCAGGCCCCTCCTTGTCTACATAGAAAATGTTTTTGTGAATCGGTTTTTGATTCTCATTATAATGCTTCACCAATGAGAGCAATCCCCCTTCAAAATAAAATGAAGTTGAAGGTACTTCGAGACCTTGTTCGCTTAAATAAAATATTTCTTCATCGTCTATTTTCCCTTTATACTCTCGCGCATCAATGATCGTAACGAGCATTCCTTTGACGAGATACGCCTGTTGGCGAAGATGGCTCACGATTCTTTTCCAGTCATAGGCAATCTCCGCAAAGATCTCCGGATCGGCATCAAAAGTAACAATGGTGCCGTTTAGTTTTGAGGAACCGAATTTCTTTACTTTCGCTTTCTGTTTGCCTCGCGCGTACTCCTGCATATATTTGCCTCCATCGCGGTGAACGATCACTCGCGCATAGGACGAGAGCGCGTTCACTACGGAAGCACCCACACCATGAAGGCCGCCTGTCGCTTTGGCGTATCCGTCACCGCCGAACTTGCCGCCGGCATGGAGTGTGGTCATTACGGTCTCAAGCGCGGACACTTTTGTCTTCTGATGAATATCAACGGGAATACCGCGGCCATTGTCTGCAACGCGAACGCGATTATTTGGCAAGAGCGCAACCTCAATGTGGTCGGCATAGCCGCCCATAGCTTCATCGCGGCCGTTATCAAATATCTCCCAAATAAGGTGATGAAGACCCTCAAGGCCAGTGGAGCCAATATACATACCCGGACGCTTTCGCACCGGTTCAAGACCCTCTAAAACGGCAATATCCTCCGCTTTGTAGTGGTGTCCATTACCCTTCGTTTTTTCCGCTTTATTGTCCTTATTTTTAGCCATAAAATGAAATAGCCTCTCTTGCGAGCAGCCAATCTTTATTAGTTTTATTATAACAAGAATCCCCTTACAATGAAAGGGATTTTACACATTTCTCGGATGGATGAAAATGGCCATTTTGCGCCATTCGCGCATGAATGTTTCCTTGTCCACAAAGAGGTGTTTTCCCCCCTCCCTGGTAGTGGATTCAGGATCGTGATAATACA
>JANLHH010000008.1 GCA_024654605.1 Patescibacteria group bacterium
GGGAAAGAGCCACCACGCGCTCGGCGCGTGCGTTAGTCGTCAAAATCCTGCGGATTTTGCTCATACAATGTTCGAACTTCGTCCAGAAAACACCGCCAAGAAGTATTTATTAAACATGAAAATCCTTGCTATTGAAACCAGTTGCGATGAAACGGCCATCAGTATCATTGAAGCAACGGGGGGAATAAAGCACCCGCAGTTCAAAATACTTTCAGATGTCGTACTCTCCCAAGTAAAGCTCCATGCGCCGTATGGGGGCGTTTTTCCCAATCTAGCAAAGCGCGAGCACAGCAAAAACCTCGTTCCCGTCTTAGCGCAAGCGCTCAAAGAAGCGGGGCTTTTGAAATTAAGAAAGGGCAAGAAGCACGAGCTTGCTCCGGCCACTTTAAAAAAGCTAGAGAAACTCCTCGTGCGCGAGCCGAAGCTCTTGGAACAATTTTTGAGATCTATCCCCGACTGGAGCATTCCAAAAATTGACGCCATCGCTTTCACGAGTGGTCCGGGGCTTGAGCCCGCCCTGTGGGTCGGCATTAATTTTGCCAAAGCGCTCTCGCTCCTCTGGGGCAGTACGCTCATACCCGTCAACCACATGGAGGGGCATATTTTTTCCGCATTCGTTCGCGGAAATAAATTCTCTATTCCCAATATTCAATTTCCCATGCTCGCGCTTTTGATCAGCGGAGGACACACAGAACTGATACTCATTAAAGACTGGCTCAAGTACAAAAAGATAGGAGAGACCCGCGATGACGCAGCTGGTGAAGCGTTTGATAAAGTGGCGCGCATCCTGGGACTCCCCTACCCCGGCGGACCGGAGATATCGCGCCTCGCCATTTCAGGCAAACAGAGTGGAACCTACACACTGCCGCGCCCAATGCTTCATTCGGGAGACCTTGATTTTTCTTTTTCCGGCTTAAAGACTGCTGTGCTTTATTTAGTGCAAAAAATACCCACGCTCACCAAACCGATAAAAGCGGCTATCGCCAAAGAATTCCAACAAGCGGTCACTGACGTATTGGTTAAGAAAACGCTCGCCGCCGCACGCGCATACAAAACCACAACCATCGTCTTAGGCGGAGGAGTATCTGCCAATACAAAGATACGGGAAGATCTTGCAGAGATGATTAAAACCGAGCTCCAAGGGACAACACTCTTGCTTCCCGAACACACCGCGACCACCGACAACGCAATCATGATCGGTATTGCTGGATACTTTCGCTTAAAGAGAGACCTAAAGGTAGCGTCACCCGCGCATATACATGCACAGGGAAACCTGAGCCTCTAAATCCGTTCCCAAAGCGCCGAAATATGGTATCATGAGCCCATATATGGACGAAAAGCTCACGAAGCCTTACGACCCGCAAGCAACCGAGGACAGAATCTACCAGCTCTGGGAAGAGAGCGGTTTTTTTAACCCCGATGTATGCGTACAAAAGGGTGTGTGCGATAAAGACGCGGAGACGTTCTCTATCGTCCTTCCCCCTCCAAACGTTACGGGAACGCTTCACATGGGGCATTCCGAAATGCTTGCTATTCAAGACATTCTTGTGCGATACAATCGTATGAGAGGTAAAAAGACCTTATGGCTCCCCGGCACCGACCATGCGGCTATCGCCACGCAAACAAAAGTGGAAAAAAAGATGTATGACGAGGAAGGCACGACCCGCCACGATGTCGGACGCGAAGAATTTTTAAAGCGTGTCAATCAATTCGCAAAGGAGAGCCACGACACGATTGTGCACCAAATAAAAAAGATGGGTTCATCTGTCGATTGGTCGCGAGAAGCGTTCACGCTGGATGAAAAGCGCACTATCGCGGTACGCACTGCTTTCAAAAAAATGTACGATGACGGACTCGTCTACCGCGGTCACCGCATTGTGAATTGGTGTCCTCATTGTTATTCCACTCTTTCTGATGATGAAGTGGAGTACAAGGAAAAAAAAGCGGTGCTGTATACTTTTAAATACGCCAAAGATTTTCCGTTTGCGATCGCGACCACCCGTCCGGAAACAAAACTCGGCGACAGCGCCGTTGCTGTGAACCCAAACGATGAGAGGTATAAAGCGCACATCGGGGAGATATTTACCGTTGATCTCGGACACGGAGCGCAAACAATCAAAGTGATCGCTGATGAAGCAGTGGATCCGGAATACGGAACGGGGGCGCTCGGCGTCACCCCCGCGCACTCCATGACCGACTATGACATGGCACAGAAGAACGATCTTCCGCTCATCAAAGTGATTGATGAGCACGGAAAAATGACGAAAGAAGCGGGAGCGCAATACGAAGGACTGAAGGTAAAAGAAGCACGCGCAAAATTCGTACAATGGTTAAAGGATGAGGAGCTTTTGCTTAAAGAAGAAGAAGTGGATCAGAATTTGAGCATCTGTTACCGGTGTGCGCGCCCGGTGGAGCCGCTCCCCTCGCTTCAGTGGTTTGTGAACGTTAACAAAACATTCACTATTCCCCATTCAAACATCAAGGGGGTCACGGCGGGACAACAAATCACTCTGAAAGAGCTTATGCATATCGTAGTACAAAACGGCCAGATACAGATCGTTCCCGAACGGTTTGCGAAGATCTATTTCCATTGGATAGAAAACCTGCGTGATTGGTGTATTTCGCGCCAAATTTGGTATGGACACCAGATACCCGTGTGGTACAGAGACGAAGAAACGTATGTAGGTGTTGAAAAACCAAAGGACGCCGGATGGACGCAAGACCCGGATACCTTGGATACTTGGTTCTCGTCGGGGTTATGGACATTCTCCACACTTGGCTGGCCCGAAGAGACGGCAGACTTGCGCACCTATCACCCCACTGCCATCCTTGAGACCGGATACGATATTCTCTTTTTCTGGGTGGCGCGCATGGTTCTCATGACCACCTATCTGTTGGGAGACATCCCATTTAAGAACGTATACTTGCATGGCTTGGTACGTGACGAGCGAGGCAGAAAAATGAGTAAATCAATCGGCAACGTGATCGATCCGCTTGATATGATCAAGATATACGGCACCGATGCGACCCGAATGTCGCTTATTATCGGCACCTCTCCCGGCAATGACATGAAGCTCTCTGAAGAAAAGATCAAGGCGTACAAACATTTCGCAAACAAGATATGGAACATCACCCGCTTTGTGGTCTCAAATACGGAGGATACCGATCTTACCGTCAAACCAGAACTGACTGATCATGACAGGGAAAATCTAAAGGAGCTGGACGCGCTTGTTGCGGACATCACAAAAGAAATAGAACAATATCATTTCTACCTTGCGGGAGAAAAGCTCTATCACTACGTGTGGCATCGCTTCGCAGATGTTGTCATTGAAGAGAGCAAGGTGCGCCTCTACGGCGACAATGCCGTTGAAAGATCTTCAGCACAGTGGACGCTCTTCCATATCCTCACCACCTCGGTCACCCTGCTCCACCCGTTCATGCCATTCATTACCGAAGAGGTCTGGAGCATGCTAGCGCACGACAAGAAGAATTTACTCATGATAGAACCATGGCCGAGATCATAGACCCAAAAACGCTCTTTTACGCTCTCCTAGGCGGCATTCTGCCGGCGGTGTTGTGGCTGTGGTTTTGGTTGAAGGAAGACTCAAAAAAACCGGAACCGCGGGGGCTCATTTTGATATCGTTCATTGCCGGTATGGTAGCGGTCATCATCGTGCTTCCGCTGGAAAAACTCGCTTCTGTCTTCTTCACTTCGACATCACTTTCTCTTCTTATTGTGTGGTCGACAATAGAGGAAATAGTAAAATACTCGGCAATTACCTTAGTTGCGCTGAAAAGCAAATATTTCGATGAGCCTATAGACGCCCTTATTTACATGATTACCGTGGCGCTCGGGTTCGCAGCGCTGGAAAACTCCATGTTTTTGATCAATCCGCTTATCAACGGCGACCTCACGGTGAGTTTTCTCACAGGCAACCTGCGCTATATGGGCGCAACACTTCTCCACGTCGCCGCATCAGCGTCTATCGGCGTTGCGCTCGGACTTTCCTTTTACAAAGGTCCGTTCATTAAGACGATCAGTACAATCATTGGGTTATCTACCGCCATAGCATTGCATACCTTCTTTAACTTTTTTATAATAAGAAATAACGGCGAAGATACTTTTACGGTGTTTCTCTATTTA
>JANLHH010000099.1 GCA_024654605.1 Patescibacteria group bacterium
CACTCTTTTTTAGTAGAACAAAGGCTCTCTTGCGTTTATAATTTATATAAATGGAAAAGGAGCTAGAATTCAACGGAAAAATATACATCTCGTCTAAACGAGGTGGCGAGATAACGGGATACACACACGATTATATCGGACAGCTTTGTAGGAGCGGAAAGGTCAAAGGTCAGCTGGTTGGACGTACGCGATTCGTGGACAAAGAATCCCTTTTGGCGCATATGGAAAAGCACGAGAGTGGAGAGGAAAGGGTGACACCGGTAACCTTCTTTGCGTCCAATATCCCACCACAAGCGGCGGCAGTATCTTTGAGCAACTCTCTAGCTGAAGACACCTCGGTAAGAAAGATTCCTATCATAAAAAAGGAACAGACCTTTTCGCGGGAACCTATAGATCAAAAAAACTTTCCGCAATACGCTTCCGAGAAGAGACGAGATTTGTTGAAAAATAATAATATCTCGTCTAAAAGAAATGAAAACAAAGAAGCGATGATTCGACAAGGGAGCTCCATCCCTACCGCGTACGTTTCAAAAACCCCTGCGCTTTTCTTACCCGAATTAGTTCGGCACGCGATTTTATTTATGGTCATTTTTTCTTTAGTGTCTGGCGGATACGGATATTGGAAATTCGGCATTACTCCGGGGAGCACACTCGTTTCCGTTTCTTCTATTTCTTCCACGCAAAATAAAACTTTAGTGAAAGAAGATCACAGGGGATTGGTCGCGCCATACACAGCGACTTTTTCTCCGGGATTTATTCCAGGCGCATCCCTTCAAGGAGCAGTTGGTTTGAGTTTCTTTGAAAACATGTCTCCTGCATCTACGTGGGCATCTTTGAAAAATAAAATAGACACACTTGCAGTTGGCACTTACCGTGCTCTCAATGCGTCGTACGCGTTTGGTAAAGAGAGGGCATTGGGAATGTTGTGGAAAAAAGAAACACTCGTTTTCAATGACACACCGGTACTGAAAGAGCCTTCAGTCACCCAGAGTGGATTAGTCGTGATTCCGCCTTCGGGAGATGTGACGTTCGGGAAAGAAGAGCGTGAACGAATCAAGGAACATTTTTCCGATGAGGTGATTGTCATCCCCGATGAGACGGGTGGAGCGGGAGTCATACAGCCGGTGTTTAAAAGTGGCAAAGATGAACAATATTCATTTGTGCTTGTACCTGTGAAAAGATGATTTGTGTCTTTCCGAGAGTGGCGCCACTCGCGCCCCTCTCGGATGGTCGTAAGTCCATCATGGTCGATACTTATTATTTACAAAAATAACAAAAAAAATGACAGTACTTAAAACATTACCATTCGAAAAAATGACTGCGATTGCGCTTATCATGACGGTGGCGCTTATGGGGAGCTTCTTGGTGGTTGAGCCGATCCTCAGTCTCGCAGTTGAAGACCAATTCACTATTACTCAGAGCGTTACAGCCGAGATTTCTTTCTTGACCACAGCTACCGATATTACCATGAGTCCGACCATTGCCGGTTTGACGGGAGGCACTTCAAACGGAGGAACCCAGGTTGTC
>JANLHH010000102.1 GCA_024654605.1 Patescibacteria group bacterium
ATAGTGGGCATCGTGCTTTCTTCCGTGTATTCCGCCACTACTACACGAATGTTTGAGCTTCCGATATCTATGCCTGTTGATATGTTTCGTCGCGCCATAATAAAGAATAAAGGTATTAAACTCTTTGTTGCCGTTCTTCGCTCGGTAATAAGAAAATATGAATTTTCTTATTACTGTCACTCGCTAGGCAATAAAAAATCGTTGAGTTTTTGAATAGGATGCGTATAGGGCGTGTATTGTCGGATCAAAGCTTGAAAGCGCGCATGAATCTTTCTTCTTCTTGCTCCATCTTTCTACCGTGGCCTAGGCCCTTCAGATGTAAAAGACCATGGATAAATAAGAATCCGACGAATGTATTATAACGTTTTTTAAACTCGGGCGCATCTTTTTTAGCTTGGCGTAAGTTGATAAAAATCTCGCCTTCGTTTGCCGAAAGAGGGAAACTCAATATGTTGGTCGGCCGGTCTTTTCCACGGTAACGTTTATTGAGGTCGCGTGATCTTTTGTCACCGATAAAAACGATACTTAATTCATAGGATTTTCCGAGAATGCGTTCTTTCATGCGCAGAAAAGGCAAGCTCGGAAGCTTGCCTTTGGTGGTGTTCTCTAATGCAAAATTTTGGACCATTGCGTCTGGTATTACATCCTGCCGAGCTTTTTCAGTCGGTTAACTTCCGTAGTTCTGGCAATCCTTTTGAGCGCCTTCTTCTTTTTTGTAAATTTTGAAAGAGACCTTTCCGAGTAGCGAAGCGAGCGTACGCGTTTGAGCACCCCTGATCCCTGCACACGTTTCGTAAACCTTCTAATGAGGTTTACCGCGTTTTCGTTATTGTTTTTGAGGACTTCCACGTTGATATTCATGAAACATAAGATACCATACGCGCCTGGCTCTTGCAAGCGACATTGTTTTCTTAGGTGCGAAGCAACTTAGAAAACAAGAAGTACTCCTGTGGTGCGGTATGGAAATTTGTGTTTTAGTTACCTTTAATTTTTTTAAGGTATTCCGGTAGTTTTTCTATGGATATCGTATCCTGTGAACGGTTCTCCATATTACGCACGATCACCGTCCCTTCCATCGCCTCTTTTTGTCCAAAGATGATCGTATAGGGAACGTTCAATCGTTCGGCAGTAGAGAGTTGTGTCGCAAGACTGTCTTTATTCAATGAC
>JANLHH010000111.1 GCA_024654605.1 Patescibacteria group bacterium
TTAACCAAATAAGCCCATTGGATCACGGCTTGAGTTTTTATCAACAGCATAGCGACTTGCGTCTGCATTAATCCGTGCTACCTGAATTGCCGCCTGATACTGTTTCTCAGCAACAGCCAATCGGTTTGCAAGTTCCTTCTCTTGCATCGTAAGCTCAATTCCCGCACTAGCTTTGGCAAGTAGGGAGTTTAATGTCATCTGCATATCCTCGCTGTAGCCTGATGCCTCACGGGCAAATCGGTCTGCCATAAATGCCTGTTCTTTTTCATAGGGTAAGAGTTCCTTTTGCTGTGCGGTCTGTTCAAAGCCAACACGGGTTGCCAACTGATCCTGCGCACCGGCTACTGCCCCCTCAGCTGACGCAACAAGAGGAGTCATCGCGCTTGACCGTGTATCAACGATGCGTGCCAGTTGGTTTGCGTTAACATCATATCCTTTGGTAGCCTCGCCGTAGGTATAGGGAATCTGTGTCAATGTATTTCTTAGCATCCCTGCGTTCTGTTGAAGTTGTGGAAGTCCAAGCTCACGACCAATTCGCTCGTACATATGCGGTAAGTTTTCCTGTCCCGCTATCGCTCCACGGTATCTATCTAAATAGCCCGTCTCCTCAGTCTTCATTCCCGCATTAAAATCTGTTCGTCTTTGTGGTATCCCACCAACATACGAGTCAACCTCTTTATAAAATTCATCAGCTTTTGGTACTGCCATAAGTGTATATAAAAAAACCGATCCCTGTTTAGGATCGGCTAAAATACCGTAATTATCGTAACTAAATTATACAACAAAAATCATGCCAGTGTCGTACTTTCCCAAACTTCACTATCACGATTCCAAATATACAACTTACTTTCATCTTTTGCGAAATACGCTTGAGTACCCTGTGCCGTATCATCTCCGCGGTCAGGTAAATCAGCTACGTCCCCATTTATAATGTATCGGTTTGCTTCACCCAAATGCCTCGTCTTTATTACGTCCGGGACAAGCATATCCTGCGTGATACGTTTACTGGTCAATAACTTAACCTGCCTCTCAAGTTCCTCTACTCTTTTTTTTAAATCTGTTTCCATTATCCTATCCTCCGTTCTTTCTTGAGGTCATCAAACTCAACTGCTATGCCTTTAAGCTCAGGTGATGTGCCACTTGTTGACTCAAGATCAACTGCTACAAATAAATCGTTATATCTTAGGCTTTCATTTAAATGACGGGCTAGAGTATCATCTGCCGTACTTGTTGATTTGGCGGTTGTCCAGTCACTCTCATCATCTATTTTATATTTTGTAGTAATCGTTTGCCCGTCCTCTAATGCTTTAAACTTAGAAGCTACGTTATTGAATAACTTTTCCTTCCACACCTTCTCATTATCCATGACCATAAATTCAAGACCACCTGTCGGGTAACAGTTATTTGACGAGTCAACATAATCAACACCATATCCTGTCAAATCCTTCCAACCTATGAGTAATTTCTGATTGACCGTTAAAAGCATTCCAATCTGGATATTATCGGAAATTCTATTACCCGTTGAGATGGGGTAATCATACGTTAATATATCAGAATAGCGGATATTGGTTGATCCATACGTATACACGCCCTTTTCAATATCAGCCGTTCCAGCGCCTGACGCTCCATAGCGTATTAAAGACTTCCACATGACAACGGCACCCGGGTAAATCTCGGTGTAGGTATCCTCTGTAATTTTAGGTAGTCTTTTGACTTTATACGTGGTCTCTCCCCCTTCATAAATGAGCATATCCCCACTATATCCCGCCCATATATAGAGTCTTCCCTCTGCGCCAAGTAGGGCAGTTACCCCACCCTCTGGAATATCAATGTAAAAGTTATATGTTGATGCTGAGCCATCCCAGAAATAGACACGCCCCATATCGGTGTTTGTTACGCTGTCCCCTTTGATAACACCAATTGCGAGATATTCCCGCCAGTAGCCAAAAGCTCGTATTCTATAGCCTGCAGGTAAAACTATCTTATTTGGTTCATAGGTTGTAGCCTCAAACTTTGCAATATACCGCTCATTTCCAAATACAAGAAACTGTAAAAAAGGAGCTATCGGGTGAAAGCCCGTATCTTCTACTAAAAATTGATAATACGTGGTATATGTTGCGGTTGATAGATCATTGCTATTTGTGGATCTGACTGTCCCGTCAACTACGGTTGATGTTATATGAAAATGATACTCCTGTGTAAAGTTAGTCAAAGGCCGCCATACCGCATCAAATACAAATTCATAGAGGCCTGTATTGAGGGCAGCATTTAAAACTGTCGTTGATGCGACCGTATTATTATATTGATCATGTACCACCATAGTCCAGTCACCCGATCCCACAGCCTCTATATATACCTGAATAGACTTTTGCGGATCCTTAGTTGGGGTAAATGCCTTCTTATTTGAGCTTGTTTCCGATATGGCAGTAGTTAAAGCGTATGTATTACCAGTTGTCGTTGCCGACTGGTCTATATCAAGACGGGTCGTAGGGCTGGAATAGGGGACATCCGTTGAATAAACAGGTGTGTTAGTCAATGTTAAGTTATTGGCATTTGACGTATTGTCATTGGCATCTGAATTAAAGTCGTAATAGCCAACAAGCCCGATTGTTGATGATGAAATATGCTGTTTTAGGCCATATAAGAAATCCTCTTGAGTACGAACTCCTGCAAATACCCGTACCTCATCAATCAGGCCGTCATAAAACCCGGTCTTTGTCCCACCTGAGTTTTCATAGCCCCCAACCATAAACTCGCTTGCGTTATTGTGAATGGCAGAGGCAGTAGTTGCCGCTGTTCCAAGTGAAACGGCATTTAAGAGAAATTCTACAGTTTGTCCTGAGTAATCAAATACGGCACCTACCTGTTGCCATTTGGCAGTTTCTAGATTAGCTGGCTTTGAGTATGTTTCTGTGGTTGTTCCATCAGAGGATAAACTTAAACGTAAAACATAACCGTCACTTGATCCAAGATTCGGGTCTTGAAGTACAGTCAAGGTAGGATTTGTGGTTCCCGTATAAGAGGTTAAATAATCAAGATGCACTCGGCCATCACCTCCATTACCTCCTGTTTGTTGTGTTCCTGCATATCCACCAGTACCTCCAACTGCGGTAATTAATGCAGCACCTAACGTTGAGACTTGTCCTTTAAGTAAAATTGATCCTCCCGCTCCTCCTCCACCTCCCGAATACTCAACATCTGTACCATTCCATTGAGGACCAGAATTACCTCCATTGCCTCCTTTTGCCGAAATCGAACCTGTGACAGTAATTGTTACCCCTGATACAAATACAATTCCTCCACCTGATCCACCGGAACCAATAGTCTCACTAACGCCTCCTCCTCCATCATTGAAAGGAGCACCACCTCCTCCTCCAAAAGTCATGGTGGTCAAATCAGCTGCACCCGTAATCGTTGTTGCCCCTTTTCCACCTATGTTAGCAGGATCGGCAGTTGCAGGAGGTAATTTTCCTCCGTTTGTACCAATGGTTGAGTGTGATCCTCCTCCTCCACCCGCTCCGTGTCCCCCACCGATTCCTCCACCTCCAGCATTTCCTAAAGCGGAATTACTATAATCAGCGTTATTCCATGATGATGAGGCTGTCCCTTCTCCTCGTGATGCAGGTGAATAAGTTTGAGTTATCGCAAGTGCTCCTCCACCTCTAAATCCACCACCCGTTGTAGCTGCTAAAGTATAAGGGCCCGGATGACCAGTAAATGTAGCACCAGTTGATCCTGCAGCTGATAAAATACCCGTTACCGTTACCGTACCATTTGCCAAAAATGCCAGTATGCCACCTACTGTCCCATTCCATGCCTTAGTTGTATAAGTAATCCCTGAGTTTATCGTTACGTCGGTATATTGTTTAAGTACCCTCACCTGTGCGCCTGTCGCATAACTTATATTTAACGGTTCAACGAGTGTGATCGTTCCTGCTGTATATGATTGAATTTTATTACGCATCCATGCCCCTGCATTTGTCCCCTGTGATTGATGTATCAATATAACTTGATTTGCAGCAAAAGACGTATTAGTGGCAGACAGAGTATATGCCCCAGATGTCCCTGTACATGCCGAGTCTATTGGAGCCTCTGTGGTATTAGTTGATATGGTAAGCGCCCCATCTGAGCCGTCACCGAAGTAATTACTAACTGTCCCTATATCAAATCTATATGATTTTGTAGTTCCCGACTCGTCCCACTTTGAAACTAAGGTCATAGTTTCTCCACTTGCAGGCAGTGACTCGGGCTTAATTTGAGCGTCTATTGACAAACTCCCCGTAACTGAGAGACTTGCGGTATCTGCACGTCCTGCGTATTGAGAGGATGCGGCCTCAAGATCAAGTGAATGGGTATTTAAAGGAACTCCACCCTGTGAACCAAAGAAATCATCGGTAAACGTGGGTGCAGTTGCCGCTAAATTACCATAACGGCCAATAAGCTTGTCTGATGCGTAATAGAGGAAATCGTCCTCTGCAAAATAGGCTATGCCATTACCATGACTATTTGGAACCGTGTGAAGAAGCGAATAGGCTGAACTTGAGTCTCTTAAATATATATTACCTGATGCGTCATAGATATATGTTTCGTCCTCTGATGACACGTATTCACCCCACTTAGGTAGTGCTGTTATTACCGTTCCTGACTCTTTAATGGTGCGGGGAAGAAGGGTTACTAAATTAGGATCAGAGCGGACATCAATAGAGCGCCCAAATAAATAGGAGTTTTCAATGCCATCCTCTGGAAAATCGGCAATACCGCCATTGAATTTTGAAACTGTAATCGTCTTTTTTGCCATATCATGAAAGTGTGGTTGCCCAAATTTTAGATCCTCCGTTTACTTGTCTCGGCCTTCTATTTATAAGTACCTCTTTATTGCGGTCTGCATAAAAGTTCATAAGACCAATAAGTCCACCTTTTAAGGACTGGTCACCCTCACGCCGTGAGGAGTTTTGACCATCCCCTGTAAAAAACTTATTATTCCACCATGTGGCCTCAGTTATATCGTCACGATTACTCGCGTAGTAATCAGCAGTCACCCCATCAAGCAATATGATATGTCCCTCCTCCGGGATCTCAGGAGATTGAAATATTTTATAAGCTGCACCAGTTATCGTGGTATCCTGCCAGTTTTGCTCAAGCGTTAGGCTTGTAGTTGAGCTAAAACTTGCAATCTTATACGGATACCCCCACCCTGCGACAGTCGTATCCGTGACCTCAAGATACATCCCGGCCATATACGCGGCAAATGTGGTGCCTGTCCCCGTTATAGTTGTTGTCCCATTAGTTATCGCAATTGATCCTGTGGTGTAGTCGTCAATAAGCAAATCACGCTCACGGAAGTGATAATTGAAGGTGATGGTATATACGCCCTGTGGAATGGGAAATATACCAAAGTCTGTGTTTCTTGGGAAAATAAACTCAGGAGTCGCTGAGGTTTGAATTTGTATAGCATTTAAAAAGTCCCACTGACGCTGTGAATTTACGAAGGTTAGAGGGTATGACACTGACCC
>JANLHH010000112.1 GCA_024654605.1 Patescibacteria group bacterium
TGGTCACACCTGTTCTCATTCCGCACACAGAAGTTAAGCATCGTAGCGCCGATGGTACTCGCAAGGGGAGAGTAGGCAGCCGCCAGAACAAAGTATTGAACGGAATATACGAACTCACAAAAAACACCCGTTACAGCACGGGTGTTTTTTGGTATGATGAGAACAAGTGAAACAGGGATATTAAACGAGAAAGAAAAGTATTTATGTCGTGGGCATCAAAACGAAAATTCCTCTATTCTTTATTGGTATTGATTTTCATATCGGTCGTTATTGCTATCCCAACCTACTCTGCTCTTAATAAGGCGCCTACGTGCGTGGACAACAAGCAAAACGGCGAAGAGATAGGTGTGGATTGCGGCGGACCCTGTGACAAACTGTGTCCATCTCAAACGAGCGAACTCATCGTGCATTGGAGCAGGGGGTTTCGGGTCGCAGACGGTATCTATGACGTCGTTGCCTATGTGGAAAATGTAAATACCAAGGCAGGAATAGAGAGTATTATCTATAAATTCAAACTCTATGACGAGAACAATATTTTAATAGAAGAGAAGTTGGGCAAAACATATGTGGGACCCAATGAACAATTTGCCGTTTTTGAAAGCGGTATCCGTACGGGACAGCGTATTCCCAAACGCGTGTTCTTTGAGTTTAAGCCCGACCCCGAATGGAAACGAATTGAAATACCTCTTGATGAAATAGTGCATATTTCTATCAGGAATCAACAGATTACGGATGCGGTCACTAAGCCGCGCTTGAAAGCGCTTCTGGTAAACGATAAGCCTTTACCTGTATCAAACATTGAAGTGGTTGCCATTTTATACGATATTGAAGATAATGCGATTGCGGTGTCTGCTACTCACGTTGATGGTATTGATAAGAATGGAACACAGCAGGTTTCGTTTACTTGGCAGGAGCCTTTTGGGGTGAACCCTGTGCGAATCAGTGTTATCCCTCGCGTTAACTTTTTTGAATCTCATAAATGATTCGTTGACTACTCTGATCATACGGGCTCAATTGGCGCATAAGCATTTTTTATGGTGTCTTTTATCAAGAAAATCAACATAGATTGGATACTATTCTTTTCCGTACTCCCGCTTGTGGGGGTGGGTTTGGTAACCATGAATTCATTTGTAGGGGAGAATTATTTTTTCTCAAAACAAATGATGTGGGCGGGTATTTCCATAGCGGCATTTTTTGGATTGAGTTTCGTGGATTTTCGCTTTCTGAAGCGAACCGATGTACTTATGACACTTTTCCTCTCTGCGATGGGTGTGCTCGTGTTTCTTCTTGTATTTGTGAGCTCGATAAAGGGCGCGCAGAGTTGGTTGTCTGTTGGCGGTTTTACGTTCCAGCCCTCCGACCCCATCAAGCTTCTTGTCATCTTAATCCTTGCGAAATATTTTTCACGGCGGCACATTGAGATCGCCAATGTGCGCCATATTCTCGTCTCCGGTTTTTATGCGTTTGTGCCGTTCGTGTTGGTGTTCTTACAACCCGATTTCGGCTCAGCGATTATCATTGCTTCCATATGGCTTGGCATGATTATGGTGTCCGGTATTTCTAAAAAACATCTTCTTTTCGTCATATTTTCAAGCGCGGTCGCGTTCTCGCTTCTCTGGTCATTTGGTTTTGCTCCTCATCAGAAAGAAAGGATCATCACTTTCCTCAACCCCCTCACTGATATCCAAGGCGCGGGTTATAACGCCTATCAATCAACGATTGCCGTTGGTTCAGGGGAACTTCTAGGGAAAGGCATCGGGTATGGTACCCAATCACGTCTTGAGTTCTTGCCCGAATACCAGACGGACTTTATCTTCGCGTCGTTTGCGGAAGAGTGGGGGTTTATCGGAATAGTGTTTGCGTTTGTTCTTTTTGGCATTGCGCTTTGGCGTATCCTTGTGAATGCGCTTCGCGGTGCGACGAATTTTGAAATGCTCTACGGCGTAGGACTCGCTATATTTTTCATGAGTCAGAGCGCGATACACATAGGTATGAATATCGGTTTGTTACCGGTTACCGGTCTCCCAATACCGTTTATGAGCTACGGCGGTTCACACCTGCTTACTGAATTCGTGGGACTCGGAATTTTAATGGGCATGCGCTCCTATTCGCGCGCCACCCATCGAGATAACATGGGAAAGGAATTTCTCGGCATTTGATGTTCTGTGTTTACATGCAAGAGAAACCTTATGCTTCCGGCGAGTATATCTTTAAAGTATTTGCCAACATAGATTGGAGTGAGAATTTTGTGCTTACGTGCTGATGAAGACGTGCACCCAATTCTCGTGCTTGCTCTTTGTGGGTCATCATTGATTCGATAGCTTGCGCAATATGTTGGTGATCTTTAGGGGGAACGAGGATTCCACTCTTGCCATTGGTAATGATCTCGGGAATACCGCCAACAGCGCTTGCGACGGTTGGGATACTCGCAAGACCGGCTTCAAGCACCACATAGGGGAGTCCTTCTTTGAGGGACGGCAGTAAAAATATATCAAATGCGCGAAGAAGGGAAGAAGCATCTTTTTTGAATCCAACCAAGGAAACCTCTTTCTCCAGATTGTGTTTCCTTATCGCATTAGCGAGCTTGTACTTGTCTTCTCCATCGCCGATGATGACATACACAAAGGGAGAGGAGAGCTTTTTCTTGAGTGTGTCGCAGGCTTCTATTGCATACGAGAGCCCTTTATTTTGCGTAAGCTCCCCAATAGTTCCTATCCACACAGCTTCTTTTGATGGCATGAGCGAGACGTGTCCCTCAAAGAGAGCCGCACGCGCTTCCTTTTTAGGTACCAATTTTTTCTCTTCTATACCATTGGGTATGAAAAAAACCTTGCCTGAAATTGCCGGCATGTCGTGGACGTGTAATGTGTCTTGTTTTGACACGGTGATCGTGTGATGGGAAAGAAAAATGGTGATCCACGACAAAAAAGTAATGAGTTTTTTTGAGAAGTAGTTGCGCGGCTCATTGAAGGCCCACCCATGCGCGGTAAAAATAATCTTTTTTATTCCCGTGATACGTCCCGCAAGTGCGCCAAGACCTCCTATTTTGGAACTATTGAGATGCACAATGTCGGGCTTTTCTTTTATAAACACCCGTACGAGACTTATAAAAACGGCCAGGTCGTAAAATATGTTAATGTCTCGATTGAGATACGGAATGGATACCACGCGAATGAGACTTCTTTCCAGTTTTGTTTTGAGTGCGCCACTGCCGCCTACCACCACAACCGGTTCGTAGTAGCTCTCGGGCAGGTTAGTGGCAAGGTCATACACATAGCGCTGCGCTCCGCCCCAATTGCTTTTGGTAATGACGTAAAGAATCTTCTTTTTTTGCTCAGGTGTTTGTTTCATGTTCTCTATTGAAAATATTAGGGCGCAATGGAGGAAAGGATATCTTTATGTAACTATAACAAGGTTAAAATACAGGGGCGATATTGACAAACATGCATTATGATATGGTAATGCAATACCACCAAGCGCATAAGACGGACCCATTTCCGAGACGGACTTACTTCTCTTTCGCGCCTTGTTTTTGTAAGGCGCTCTCTATACAATACATACAATACAATGAATATACTCAGTCTCAACAAGAAGGAGTCTTTCATACTCTTTGCGGGCGACGTAATCCTTCTGTACGTAGCCTTGTGGATTACCTTAGCGGTCCGCTACGGCGCATTGCCGACGAAAGAACTTTTGAATAACCACCTCATGCCTTTTTCTCTATTGTTTCTTGTTTGGGTGCTCATTTTTTTTATTGCCGGTCTCTACGAAAAACATACGCTGATTTTGAAGAGCCGTTTGCCTTCCATTTTATTGAACACTCAGATCATCAACAGCGTTGTTGCAGTATTGTTCTTTTATTTCATTCCGTACTTTGGTATCACGCCGAAAACAAATTTATTTCTCTATCTCCTTATCTCTTTCGCGCTTATCCTTGGGTGGAGGATCCTTGGCGTGCCCGTTTTGGGTTTCCGAAAGAAGCAGAAGGCGATACTTATCGGCAGCGGGGAAGAGATGAGGGAACTGCGAGATGAAGTAAACGGGAACCCTCGGTACAACCTCACGTTCGTTTCCTCCATTGACCTTGATCAACTAGAGGGTGTTGATTTTGAAGATGAGATACTCAATACCATCTATGGTGAGAATATTTCCACGATAGTGATTGATCTCAAAAACGAGAAAGTAGAGCCCATCTTGCCGCGCCTGTATAATCTCATTTTTTCAAAGATAAAATTTATTGATAAGTATAAGGTGTATGAAGATATCTTTGATAGAGTGCCGCTTAGTCTCGTGGGGTATAATTGGTTTCTTGAGAATGTTTCATCGTCCTCTCATATCGCGTATGATTTCCTCAAACGTCTCATGGATATGGTGATAGCCTTGTTACTCGGCATAGCTTCCCTTATTCTGTACCCGTTCGTGTATATAGCGATCAAGCTTGATGATGGCGGTCCATTTTTTTTTATCGCGGAGCGTGTAGGGCGCAATAACAAAGAGATCAAGCTGATAAAGTTCAGAAGCATGGCCACGGGAAGCCAGGGGGGAGGTATTGAAGAGGAGCCACAGATCACTCGGATTGGTAATTTTCTCCGGAAAACACGTATTGATGAATTGCCACAACTATGGAATGTGCTCAAGGGCGACATTTCACTGGTTGGTCCACGCCCCGAAACGCCGGAGCTCGTGAAATTATACGAGAAGGAGATTCCCTACTACAATGTGCGGCATCTTATCAAGCCGGGGCTTTCCGGATGGGCTCAGATGTATCACGAGGAGCATCCGCACCACGGACCGGATATAGAGGAAACGAGACGCAAGCTTTCATACGATCTCTACTATATTAAAAATCGATCAGTTCTTCTTGATCTCAAAATCGCCCTCAAGACCTTAAAGACACTTTTGTCCCGAGGTGGAAGATGAGTGGTATTACCTTACCCACAAAAAATTGAGCGCATTATTGGTATACTTAAAAAATGACAAACACGGACAGTAAAAAGATGGTTATCGTAGGTGGTGCCGGTTTTATCGGTTCTCATGTAACTGATGCTCTGGTTTTGCGCGGCTTTAATGTCCATGTCATTGATAATCTTTCCGCGGGTAAAAGGGAGTATGTCAACGATAAAGCAACACTTCATGTGGTTGATATAGTGAATTATGAGGATATCGCGCCCATCATAGCCGGAGCATACGCGGTATTTCATTTCGCGGCGCTCCCTCGGGTGCAGTATTCCATTGAACATCCGATCGAGACCAACACGGTAAATGTGGGAGGGCTTCTCAATGTGCTTGAAGCAGCACGAAGTGGTGGTGTAAAAAGGGTTATTTATTCCGCTTCCAGCTCCGTATACGGCGACCAAGAAAAGATGCCGCTCACGGAAGACATGAGAGCTTCCCCGCTTTCCCCTTATGGACTGCAAAAATATATCGGTGAGCTCTATTGCGCGCTATTCAGCACCGTATACGGACTTAAAACGGTCTCGTTGCGCTACTTCAACGTATATGGCCCGAGGCAAGACCCGGAAGGAGCATATGCCTTAGTAATAGGAAAATTCTTGAAGCAAAAAGCGGAAGGAATCCCCCTCACTATTACCGGAGATGGTACACAAACTCGTGATTTTACTCATGTCTCCGATGTGGTTCACGCAAACCTGCTCTCTATGGAGAGCGAACATGTGGGAAGCGGGGAAGCGGTGAATATCGGTGGGGGGAAGAACTACTCAATCAACGAGATAGCAAGAATCATTGGCGGGTCGGTAGAGTATGTTTCACCGCGTATTGAGCCGCACGATACGCTTGCGGATACCACGCGCGCAAAGGAACTTCTCGGGTGGGAACCGCAGATCTCCCTTGAAGAGGGTATTAAGGAATTACTTTAATATATCCAACCAGAATGAACGAATCAATTTTTTTGTATCTCAATTCATTCGCTTTTCAATATGAATGGCTTGACCAAGTTATTTTCTTCACTGCGGAGTATTTCGGATGGGTACTTCTCGCGATGCTCCTTACTTTTCTCTTTACCCATACCGATGCAAAGAAAGAAGGGGTAAGGGACATTGTGGTTGTTTTGAGCGCCGCAATTGCCGCATGGGCGTTTGCGCGCGTGTTCCAGCACTTTTATATAAACCCAAGACCTTTTATGGCACTCCTTGACGCCAACGTTCTTTTTGAGAACGGGAGCGGACTTGATTCATTTCCCTCTGGGCATGCCACTTTTTTCGCAGCGCTTGCCAGTGCGGTATTTTTTTATCATCGAGGACTTGGCATGCTCTATTTTCTTGGCGCGTTTTTGATTGGTATTGCGCGGGTCATGGCCGGCGTGCATTGGCCCTTTGACATATTGGCAGGATGGGCCCTCGGCGCCTTTATAGGGGCTTTTTCGTACTTCTTGTACCACCGAGTCTCTAGAAAAAAGCGGTAAAAACTACTGTTGATAATTATCGGAGAATCTGTATACTTAGGCGTATTATGTGGCAAATAAGGCTCACAGCCCTTATATTACTCCTCGGCGGTCTTGGGATCGGTTACTTTGATTATGCGTCGCAAGTAGACCCCAATGCGCGATTTCCATTCAGATTGGGACTTGATCTTTCAGGCGGTACCCATTTGGTATATCGCGCCGACATCTCCGAACTTGGAGGCGCGGACGTGGCAAATTCTATGGATGCGCTTCGCGATGTGATTGAAAGGCGCGTTAATCTTTTTGGCGTGTCAGAGCCGCTCGTGCAACTGGAGGAAACATCCGCTCTTATCAGCGGACAGAAAGAGCACCGATTGGTCGTGGAACTTCCCGGGGTAACCGATGTGGACGCGGCAATTGCCATGATCGGCCAAACGCCCCTGCTTGAATTTAAACTGGAGCGTCCGCAAGAAGAAGTGCAACCGATCATAGATGCATACAAAGAAGCGCAATCGGCGCTTGAGGAAGGCCGTGAAGTGGAACAGAATCCGCTTTTACTGGAAGATATTTATACCGATACGGGCTTAACCGGGCGCTTCCTTGATCGCGCCCAACTTGAGTTTGACTCCAATACCGGCGAACCACTTGTCTCTCTTGTGTTCAATAGCGAGGGAGCTGACTTATTTGCGAAGATTACGAGAGAGAATGTAGGCAAGACTCTTGCGATCTATTTGGATGGGTCGCCGATCTCTACTCCGGTCATCCGCGAGGAGATCACCGGCGGACGTGCCCAGATCAGCGGTAGTATGACGCCTGTGGAGGCGAAAACACTTGTTGGGCGCCTCAATTCAGGCGCACTACCGGTGCCGATAGAGCTTTTAACAACGCAGACGATCGGGCCATCGCTCGGACGTGAAGCATTTATGGCAAGCATTAATGCGGGTATCTGGGGGATTGCGGTGGTCGCACTCTTCCTTATCCTCTGGTATCGTTTACCGGGCGTTCTTGCAATAGTGGCACTTGGATGTTACGTGGTCATTATGTTGGCGCTTTTTAAGGTGATCCCGGTGACACTGACAGCGGCCGGTATTGCTGGTTTCATACTTTCCATAGGTATGGCAGTAGACGCGAATATTCTTATTTTTGAACGCATGAAGGAAGAAATGCGCCGAGGAAAGAAAATTTCCGAGGCGGTGAAGGAGGGTTTTGCACGCGCGTGGCTTTCCATTCGTGATAGTAATATTTCAAGTATTATTTCTGCCATCATACTTTTTTGGTTCGGTACCTCGTTGGTGAAAGGGTTTGCGCTGACTCTCCTCATCGGTGTTCTTGTCAGTATGATAAGCGCCATTAGCATCACTCGCACGCTCTTGTTTGCCATTGAAACAAAGAAGGAAGGCGAGGAAAGCGCGATGAAGAGATTCTTATTCGGTTCGGGAATCAGATAATTTTTTTAAATTTTAATATCATGTTTATTGTACGGTATAAATCAATATTTTTTGCTCTCTCGGCCATGCTTATGGGCGCGTCTCTTTTCGCCATACTTTTTTTCGGACTTAATTTGGGCATTGACTTCAAGGGTGGCGCTCTTCTTGAAGTTTCATATCCAAACGGCAGACCTGAAATCCAAACGATAGAGGAAGGAATAAAGAGTATCGGACTTGGTAATACCACCATACAGCCGGCGGGAGAAAACAGTATTATTCTTCGCACGAAGGACCTTTCGGGAGAGGAACGAATGGGGGTTTTGAACGTGCTTTCTTTGGGCGGTACGACAGTGTTTGAAGAAGAACGTTTCAATTCTATCGGTCCTGTGATCGGCAGTGAATTGAAGCGCAAGGCGGTCATCGCAATCATTATCGTCATGGTTGCCATCATTCTCTTCATTACGTTTGCGTTTCGCCGGGTATCTCTACCGGTTCCTTCGTGGAAATATGGGTTGGTTGCGATCATTGCGCTTTTGCATGACGTGATCATTCCAACGGGGGTCTTCGCGCTCCTCGGGAATTTTTTCATTGATTTCCAGATTAATGTGCTCTTTGTGACAGCGCTTCTCGCCATTTTAGGTTTTTCGGTGCATGACACGATCGTGGTATTTGACCGTATCCGTGAAAACCTCCGGAGGAATAAAGAGTATCATATAGATAAAGAATTTGCGGAAACGGTGGGTGAGGGTCTGTCGCAGACGTTTACCCGTTCAATAAATACGTCAATGACCGTGGTATTCGTGATGCTTATTCTCTATTTTTTGGGCGGCGAGCCGACACGTCAGTTTGCGCTCGCGCTTTCAGTTGGCGTGATTGCCGGTACGTATTCTTCGCTTTTCATCGCTTCACCACTTCTGGTTGTTATTGAAAAGTGGCAGAGGAGATAGTTCACCTCGTATCTTTCTTGTGTAAGAAAGCGGGGCGTGGTAAAAATCATACAGTGTCTACAAGCAGAGGAGGTGGAAATGAAATATTACCCCAGAACGGTTAAGCTGCTTACAGCTCTTATTAAAGAAAAATTTGGTCCACAGATACCGGAGAGAAATAAAAGCAATATGCCCGCACATCTTATTTGGATGATGCGAGAAATGCAAAATTTTCCCGATACCAGAGATGGCTCTGCGAAGTCGGGGAGATGGATCGGGTGGATCTTACGGGAAATGGAAAACCAGGGAATTATTGGTGAATCGCGCTCTCTTGATGAGCTCAAAAGTGATGTAGAGAATGGGGATTGTTAGTTTAAAAGAGGTCAAGTCCCCAGGGCTTGACCTCTTCTTATTTATCTATATAATAGGAAAACGCCTTGAGAAAGGCGGTTTTCAATAGTCCTTTGACAATCGAATACAAAGAACATCTATAGGAGTATAGGTGTTTGACCTCTTGCGCAATAAATTTCGCAACGAAAATTATTGCGCAAGAGATCTAGTTATGCATCACATAACAAAAAATAAAAAAGAGTAATAAAGAGCAAAGAGTAAAGAACAAAGATAGTATTTTTTCTTTTGTTCCGTTCTATTTAAGAAT
>JANLHH010000009.1 GCA_024654605.1 Patescibacteria group bacterium
CGAAGGAACGCGGGCCAGAGGGTGGGAGTGAAATAAAATTCGCTGTAGACGGATTGCCATGGCAAAAAATTGGAAAGGCGCTTTTCCCCGCCAGTCCTGACAATGAGATCCGGGTCAGGTATATCTTTAGTCCAAAGATATTTTGAAAATTCCTTTTCGGTCATTTTCCCGATCTCTTCTTTTGTTTTCTCTTGTGCAATTTTTTTCACCGCCGCCACGATTTCCGGCCGCCCGCCATAAGAAACCGCAAGTACGAGAGTGTTCTCTTTGTACACCATGGTTTCTTTCTCTAGTTTACGTATCCCTTCTTCTATATCCTTCGGGAATCTGGAGAGGTCACCGATGAACCGCACGCGGACCTTTTCTTTCTTGATGTCCTCCACCTCGTCCACGAGAACATTCCGCAAGAGCTTCAAAAGAAACCCCACTTCCAGTTTTGACCGATTCCAGTTTTCCGTAGAAAACGCGTATGCGACCACTGTCTTCACTCCGGCCTCTCTTGCCCACGTAAGCAGTTCTTTCAATTTTTTATATCCCGCCCGATGGCCTTCGTATACCGGCAATCCGCGCTTGCGCGCCCACCTGCGGTTGCCGTCCATAATAATACCGATGCACTTTGGAATATTCTTTTCTTGTTTATGCATATTTAATCGCAATAGATGATCTCAAATGTTTTAAACTCTCCCGTTGCCTCGTTCCATACTTCCTCTACTTTACCCACCCGCGCAAGAATCGACCCCTTCTGGAGGCGCGTGAGAAATTTCCGCAAAGCGTCTTCCTCTCCCTCGGCGACCACGCGCACCGAACCATCATTCATATTTTGCACTGTGCCGACAATTCCGAGTCTTCTCGCGTTCCTCTTTGTAAAGTCGCGATACATAACTAATTGCACCCTTCCTCTCACGCGGCACTCCAACCTTCTCTTAGTCATATGAGTATTTTATCTGGTAAACCCGAGTAATGTGAGAATTGTATCAAAATCATCATCTTTTGAAACCTTATTTTTCCGCTCAAAGTTGCATCTCGTGCACACATGCACAATACTGTGTCTTTCGCCTCCCACTTCTGCCCCGACCGGTTCCATGAGGCCACCGCAAGCGGCGGCGCGATCCCCCGGATTCACGTCCACATGCTTGCTCCATAGACATTTCGGACAATGATTGGTGTATCCATTGCCCTCCACCGCAAAACCGCACTGCTCACACGTAAAATCTTCTTTGGTACGTTGAAACTTCTTATGGGAAGTGGTCATGTTGTCACTCATTACCGTACCATAAAATAGCTGGAAAGGT
>JANLHH010000126.1 GCA_024654605.1 Patescibacteria group bacterium
TCATGGGATGGCGCAAGGCAATTTTTCTGATAATCGTGAACGTCATCGGCATTCTGGTGATCGGAGAACACAATCGAGTAAAAGACATCTTTGAAAAATGGAAAAAAGAACGGGAAGAACTCCTCACACACGTGGAGAAAAACAAGAAACACTCTTTTGATCTTCGTAAAAAGTGAAAAGCAATAGAGGCGCAAATGCGCCTCTATTTTTTGTATACCTTTGCCCCCGTGTCCGTATCTTTTATCTCATACCCGAGCGATTCGATCTCTGCACGCAGTTCATCGGATCTTTGCCAGTTCGCATCTTTGCGATATTGCTCGCGTTCCTTGGCAAGTTTGAGTATTTCTTCGGGAATCTTCTCTTGTTTCTGGTTTGCGATATTAAGACCAAGTATTTCATCAAACAATATCAACGTTCTCTTTTTGTCGGCGGGGGAGAGAGCGGTATCTTTCACCAGTTCCCATACGAGCGCTATCGCTCTCGGCGTATCTAAGTCGTTATTGATGAACGAGTGAAATTTCTCGGCGTAGTCTTTATCAATCTGTCCGATCTCTTCTCCGTATTCCACGAATATCGCGTAAAGCTTTTCCAGCGCGGTTTGCGCGCCACCAAGTGCCTCCCACGTGAAGTTAATCGTTTTTTTGTAATCGGCAGTGAGGAGAGAGTAGCGATAACTCAAAGGGGAGTATCCTTTTTCTTTCAGTGTTTCCAGGGTAATGAAATTTCCACCCGATTTCGCCATTTTCTCTCCCTCAATATTCACAAAACCCGTGTGCATCCAATAATTCACAAATCTCTCTCCCGTAGCCGTTTCCGACTGCGCGATCTCATTGGTGTGATGCACGGGAATATGATCGATCCCGCCCGTATGAATATCAAAATGCGGGCCAAGGTATTTCATTGACATTGCACTGCATTCCAAGTGCCAACCGGGAAATCCGACTCCCCACGGGGAATCCCATTCCTGCTGACGTTTCCCTTCGGGCTTTGAAAATTTCCAAAGAGCAAAGTCGGTGCTGTTTCTTTTTTCCGGATTCTTCAGCACACGCGCGCCTTCTTTGAGCCCCGCGATATTCAGACGGCCCAACTGACCGTAATGCGCATAGGCTGAAGTGTCAAAATAGACGCCGTCGGATGTGGTATAAGTAGCGTTCTTCTCTTCCAGTGTCTTGATGAGCGCGATCTGTTCGGCGATGTGGTCGGTCGCTTTAGGAAATAAGGTTCCCTTGGTGTCTATGTTGAGTAAGGAGAGATCGCTTAAAAATGCGTCAGTATAAAAGTGGGCGATCTCTTTGGCGGTTTTTCCTTCGCGGAGCGCACCCGCTTCCAGCTTGTCTTCACCCTCATCTTCATCAGAGGTCAGATGTCCGACGTCCGTGATATTGATAACCTGTTTTACGGCGTAATTATTGAATACAAACATTTTGCGCAATACATCGGCAAAGACATAGGCGCGCAAATTGCCGATGTGAGCATAGTTGTATACTGTCGGCCCGCAGTGATACATAAAAACCTCCCCCTCATGAATCGGGCGGAATAATTCTTTTGAGCGGGTAAGCGTATTGTAGAGATATATGTCCATGTAGCCCGGGATTTACATCCACTTCTTGCGCTTAAAGTACAGGAACATAAGAAATGTTGCAAATCCCATGATTCCCATCACGATCCAAAAATCCCCCGGAGTACCGACAATAGGTATATATGCGGTATTCATGCCAAAGATCGCCGCGATAAGAGAAAGAGGGAAAGTGACAAACGCCATGATGGTCAGTATTTTCATGACCTCGTTTTGTTTTGTAGAGAGAAGCGAGTCGTTTGTGTTGCGCAACTCAAGAATGGTTTCCCTGTTGCCTTCAAGATGGCTTGCGATTTTGTAATATTCACCGGAAATGGCACTGAGGTAATACGAGAATTTTTCTCCAAAAAAACGAGTTCCTGCCACCTCAAGAGAAGAAAGCACGTCATGATGGAGACGTATGGACTGTTTAAAGTTAAGGAGGTTCCTGTTGATCTTGGATATTTTTTCCACCATAGCTTTCTCTTTTCCCTTAAAGATATCTTCCTCTACTTTTTGAAGCGAGGCGTTCACGTACTCAAGTTCTTGCGCGAGGGATTTATACAGCTCTTTGGCGATATAGAAAAATACAAACCCCGCATGGTTGCCGATATGACTTTTATCAATGATGGAATTCACTTCAAACACTTTGGAAAATTCATGGAGAGAATCTATCATCGTGTAGTGCGTCGTGATGATGAAATCCTTCCCAATAATGAAGTCCACCTCCTGCTCCGGATTGCGCGCATGCGTATGTTGAAATGCGGGGAAGTGGAGTATCAAATAAATAAGGTTATCGTAGAGTTCCACTTTGGGACGCAAGGTAGGGGAGCGAAGTTCATCAGCCACCAGAGGATGAATATTAAACTCCCGCATAAGAGCGCGCACTTCTTCCTGTGTCGGAGACTCAAGGTCTATCCACGTGATTTTTTTATATTTATATCGAGAGATCATTGAGAGTACTGTCTGTAAATTAAAGTGCGTATTTTGTTCCGCGAGTACGTCGCGTTATGAATACCTTTTATTATAACTTCCCTAATATCGGATAACAAGTTATTATGCCTAACGAGGAGCGGAATAAAAATCGAAACAAGTGAAACGAGTGAAGATTTGTATTCCATCCGAGTGACGGCATAACAAAGGGTATTAAACCGCAGAGCTTGCTCTGCGGTTTAATACCCTTTATAATTGGCACCATGTCACTTCTCCATAAGAAAATCACTATCGTCGTTCTTTTAGTTCTCGCGCTTTCAGGCAGTTTTCTTTTTGGCGTGTTCATGGGATATGAGAGGAGGCCTGAAGTACAGAAGGTGACTTCGCTATTTGATAAAGAAAGCGCTTTAGCTCCCACGGTGGATTTTGGACCATTCTGGAAAGTGTGGAATCTCATCAATGAGAAATATGTTTCCTCCGACGGTCCGACCGACCAAGAGAAGGTGTGGGGCGCCATCTCAGGCTTAGTGAGATCACTGGATGATCCGTACTCGGTCTTTCTTCCTCCTGAAGAAACAGAAATGTTCCAGAGTGATATTAGCGGGGAATTCCAGGGGGTTGGGATGGAAATCGGCGTACGGGACAATATACCTACCGTTATCGCGCCTCTCAAAAATACCCCTGCACAGCGGGCAGGTATTTTGCCCGGTGATAGAATCATAAAAATAGACGACGCGGTGAGCGTTGATCTTGGTATTGACGAGGCAGTGCGCCTTATCAGGGGAACAAAAGGAACCACCGTGAAATTAACCATCTTACGAGAAGGAGAGGAACAGCCGCTTGAAATATCGATTGTTCGGGACATCATTGAGATTCCAACCATTGATACTGAAACGCGAACCTCTACCGGAGATGTCGCTAGTGCGGACGGGACAAACGAGAATGGCGACCCTGAAGATATCTACGTTTTGCGTCTCTATAACTTCTCGGCAAATTCGCCATATTTGTTCAGGGAATCACTGAGACAATTTGTCATCTCGGGAAAGCACAAGTTAATCCTGGATCTTCGGGGCAACCCGGGCGGCTACCTGGAAGCCGCGGTGGACATGGCAAGTTGGTTTCTTCCGGTTGGGAAAGTGGTCGTCCGAGAAGACTTCGGTAAAGCAAGCGAGGAGCGAGTTTACAGAAGCAGGGGGTATGATATATTTGGTCCTGACCTGAAGATGGTGATCCTAGTCAACGGAGGCTCTGCCTCGGCCTCCGAGATATTGGCGGGCGCGCTTTCAGAACATGGCATAGCAACGCTGGTTGGCACCAAGACGTTCGGTAAGGGATCGGTCCAGGAACTCCTCAGTGTTACGGACGATACCGCCTTAAAGGTTACTGTGGCTCGCTGGCTGACCCCTGAAGGAACCTCTATTTCGGAGAAGGGGATCGTCCCAGATGTGGAAGTTGAGGTTACCAAAGAAGAGATTGCCGACCTGAAAGATCCTCAAATGCAAAAAGCGATTGAAATTCTTGCTCGTTAAATTTTAAAAAAGAAGATTGCAAACTAATACGATACCTCTATGAAAGTTATATTACTCCGCGATATTGCCAAGGTTGGAAATAAATATGATGTGAAAGAAATCTCCAGCGGACATGTGAGAAATTTTCTTTTGCCAAAAGGATTGGTGCAAATCGCCACCGACAAAGCGCTTAAGGCGGTGGAAGAGAAAAAGAAGATGTCCGACACGCTCCGGAAAACCCATGAAGATCTTTTGATAAAAAATATTGAGAGTCTCAAAGGAGAAACGATCACCATGCGTGAAAAAGCGAATGAAAAAGGCCATCTTTTTGCAGGAATACACAAAGAGGAGATCGTTCCTGAAATAAAAAAACAGACTCGCTTGGATATTGACCCCGAATACATCGAGCTTTCAGAACCGATAAAAGAATTGGGCGAGCATGAAATCACCGTTAGTGCCCATGGAAAAAGCGTGACATTCAAACTGGAAGTGGAAAAAGGAGAGTAGTAAGTAAAAATAACCGTGTAAAAAAATACTCCGCACCCGCGGAGTATTTTTTTTATTTCGTTATCACGTTTACCACTTTCTTTTTTACCGATTTTCCGTTAAACCCCGTTTTTCTTTTGGTAGTGAATTCAACGACTCCTTTTTTAAGCGCAAAGAGCGTGTGGTCTCTTCCGACCTTGACGTTCTTGCCGGCAAGAATAACCGTGCCTCTTTGGCGTATGATAATTGAGCCGGGTTGCGCATTTTGTCCGGCAGATAGCTTTGTTCCGAGATATTTCGGATTTGAATCTCTTAAGTTTTTCGCTGTTCCTCCAGCCTTTTTACTTGCCATATATTGATCTTTTACCCGTTAGC
>JANLHH010000130.1 GCA_024654605.1 Patescibacteria group bacterium
CTTCGGTCAGGATGATGATCGGGACTACTGTCTGCTGCAGCTCCCATACGCTGACGCCGCTCAGAATATTCTTTGAACGTTTTATCAGGAGTAAGGCCAAGTGCGAAAGCAATGTCAGAAAGCGTTCCAATCGTCATGTTGGTGTCACCGGAAAGGAGTTGGCTGATTCGCGCCTTACTCTTGCCCAGCCTGTTCGCCAATTCAGCTTTGGTAACGCCACAATCCTCCATGGCAACCAGAATATCCTCTGTTACCCGGAACAAGAAGGCGCCTCTGGTCAAGTCTCGTTCCCTCTCGATTTCTGCTTGATCGCCGAGGCTTTTCATCAATAATCTCCTGCCATTTCGTTTCGCCAATTGGCCTTGACCCGCCTGAAATTCGCTTGATCGTGAGGATGAATCCGAAATTTGCGAGTTAATATATATATTAACTTGAAGGTACTCAATAACTCGCTGAAAAATATCTGAAGAAAAGCCTGGAGGTTTTATTGATGAGGCGCCGATCATCGAAACTCGGCCAAATGGTCTCAGTGGAAACTAGCCAATCAACTCAAGCAGCGACTCGGAATTCAGCGAGCTAATACAACTGGGTAATGGGGCTCGATCAAGCAAATTCACTGATGACTGCGCATCGTGGAAATTCTGGGGAAAGATGGCGATGCACTGTCCTCCACCCTTGCTTGAAGGATATAACACGCCTTCAAATCCTGCTTCGATCAGAAGACTGGCAAAAACCTGACTGTTTGCAGGTATGCCCAATTGCATAGGAAAAGCTCGCCAATCGTTTGCTAATAATGCCGCGCGCAACTGATCGGCCTCCTGTATCAGCCATGGCGGCTTCTTACCCAATTGCTTGGCCAACTCTTTGAGCTCAGCGCTCATACGAAATTTTCGAATGACTGCCGTAAACAGAGTGAGATTACTGATTTTCTGCAAATCAAAAATGTGGCTTATATTTATCTGGAGCCGCACCGCGGTAAAGGATTCCGGTATTCGTAAGGCCAATTGATGTGCTTCAAGAACTGTTGGCGTGGCTACAACACCAAACTTTTCAGCATATGCAGTTTGGAAGTCTGAACCACAGTACAAGCACGGAAAGACGGGAAATTGGGTTGGATCCAAATCCCTGCCGACGTTAAACCGACCACCCTG
>JANLHH010000132.1 GCA_024654605.1 Patescibacteria group bacterium
TGCTTTTCTTTGCGTAAAAGCTGTTGCTGAACAAATGATCAAGCAGGGCAGGGGCGGTAAAATCATAAACATCACCTCTGTAGATGCGCTCCATCCTTCTATGATCGGTCTTGCCGCTTACGACGCTTCCAAACACGGACTCTGGGGTTTTACCAAAAATGTCGCACTTGAACTTGCGCCGCACAAGATATGGGTCAATGCTATTGCTCCGGGCGGGGTCACCACTCCGGGCACGGGTGCCGGCAGAGTAGCAAGCAAGGAAATGGAAGAGGCGATGAAACCATTTCTCGCTAAAATTCCGATGCAACGCATGGGTGAACCGGATGAGATCGGTAAAGTTGCGCTCTTCTTG
Organism: Patescibacteria group bacterium; assembly: GCA_024654605.1. GTDB lineage: Bacteria > Patescibacteriota > Minisyncoccia > Phycocordibacterales > JANLHH01 > JANLHH01. The sequence goes on from JANLHH010000132.1 coordinate 353, forward strand.
GCATCCGATCTCTCAAGTTACATGACCGGTTCTCAGATAGTGGTAGACGGCGGCGTTTTACTTGCTTAAGTAAACATTATTTTTTTTCTGCAGGTTGCGCCGCGTGGCTGTTGTCAGCGCACGGTAAGGCATTGATCGGAAGTGTAGTCGGAGTCTACAAAAAGCACGTGGTCAATTTGGCCGTCTTCGCCTGCGTGAAAGGAAATAGACTGTCTGGCGCTTCGGGCGACATTCGCAATGGCGCCCGAAGGGGTCACCGCAACCGCAAGGTCACCCGCGGGAATGTTTCCTGTCTTGACTGCTCCCTTGAAAGAAAAACCGTTCGTGCTGTCGTATGAGATGGTGCACGTGCGTTCGGTGCCGCTGTTTAGTATCGCATAGGGGCCGAAGTCTGAGATCGCATTTGCCGGGCATATATATGCTCCATTTACCTGCAACGCGCAGATATCTTTAGAGAGAGCCGGCGCTGTTGCCTGCGCAGGTTTCGAGCCCTTGTCCTCACTTTGGGTACTTGTTTGGTCTTGTGGTGATTGTTTGTTTAGATCAGGCTTTTGTTTTTGTGCAAGTGCATAATATGATCCGCCCGCAACAACGATCGCTCCAACAATGATCAATATGATATTTTTCATTTCTCAATAATATAATGATTAATAACGTTCTGCAAATTACATGACCGGTTCTCAGATAGTGGTAGATGGCGGCGTTTTACTTGCGTAACTACAGAGCAAAAAAGTGTATACTTAGAGAATGAAACGCCTTTTCTTTTTTATTACACTTGGTTTTGGGCTCTTGATTGTTGTCATTTTTGTCACCAATACGGTTATCTACTTAGGGGCAAAACCATATATATATGATGACGCTCTGGATGCTCCGAACGTCGAGGTGGCGCTCATTCCCGGTGCGGCTATTTTCCAAGATGGCGCACTTTCCTCAATCTTTATTGATCGTGTGGATATGGCCATTCGTGTGTACCAAGAGGGAAAGGTGTCAAAGATCCTCGTTTCCGGCGACAACAGCACCGTGAGTCACAACGAAGTGAATCCGGTCCGTCTCTATCTTATAAGTAAAGGCATTCCGGACCAAGATATTTTTCTTGATCACGCCGGATTTGATACGTACAGTACTATGTACCGTGCTCGCGATATTTTTGGCGTCACTTCCGTTCTTATCGCAACTCAGTCATTCCATTTACCCCGTGCTGTTTTTATCGCGCGCCGGCTTGGGATAGTTGCGTATGGGATAAATGCGGATGTAGGCCATATGCTCTTTCGCAACTATGTTCGCGAAGTGCTTGCCAATGAGAAAGCAGTGCTC